>JBCDHN010000024.1:0-10610 GCA_038749915.1 Verrucomicrobiota bacterium
AAAGAGCTCTACCGGCTCAGTGGCAATTTGAGTGGCAGCGCACCTTTTGAGGGAACGCTGGTCCACAAGGGATGGAAGGTCGGTTCCATCAATCTTCCCAAGGTAATCGAGTCAGAGAGCGGAGAGTTGCCTCCTTTGGCACCAGCTCAGGTTGAAGTGAAGTGAGTCAGCCCTAAACCTTAAGAAGAAGCGGGCAATTCGCGCTCGATTTCGCCCAATCGGTATCCAAAGCCGCTGCCGCCAAGAGTTGAAAGGTCCAGAATGCCATTTCGTCTCTGGTAAAGGCCCGGATGAACCACTTTTTCGGGCAAAGAGGCATCGGGATAGAATTGCATCCCATTGCTCTCCACTCCCATGATGGTTCCGGCGTGCGCTGCCAGCAGCACATGTGGAACCTGGGCAATCATCGGATTCGTTAAGTCCTGAACCATCAACGTCATTCCATGAGCTTTGGCCCAGCAGAGGCTGAGCAAGGCTCCGGTCTGTGTTTTACAGGTTTTCAATGCCACTCCATTCCAGCCGAGTTCCCGGCCCATTCTCACAAACTTCCAGTCATGGGCACTTTCGTCCATGAAGAGTGGTTTGCGGGCACTCACGCTATGGACATCGATTCGGTTCGCTTCCAGATCATAAGGGAAGGGCTGCTCCACATAAAGGATCGCCTGATAAACGCGCGGATGTTCGTCCTTCAGCTTGTCGAGAATGCGATTCACATACTCGGGATCTGTTGCTGCGCAGTTGAAATCGGCCGTCAACCACTCGACGTTCTCCTCTGCGCAAATTTGACCAATCTGGACCAATCGCTGGAAGTCCCAAGATTCATCGTTGCCGCGGAGCTTCACTTTCAGGCAATTGAGGCCGTCCCGCTGAATCCAGTCCCGCAACAATACCGGATAATCATCCTCGGGCTCCTCACCGGTCAGTTCTTCTGAGGTGATGGGGTCCAGTCCGCCCACCAGATGCCAAACCGGTAAGGTGGAAGCTGGTTCCACAAAGAAGTCTTCCGGAAATTTTCCTTTGAAGGAGATGTCTGACCCGCTCGCTTCCTCCAGATAATGAGAAAGATCGTGCTTCAGATAGTTGGAATTGTAAGTCTGGTAAACCGGAACGCCGTTCAGATTCCCATACGCATCATGAAGGGCGATATCGAGAGCGGAAAAGCAGACCAAGGCCGCCAAATGAGGAAGATGGGCTTCGGGAGCGCGATCTGCGTTGAATCTGGTCTGCAGTTCCCCAAGTTTGTTCTCGATAAATGCGTGTCCAACCTCGAACGCGTGCCCCTTCTCCGGGAATTGACCAAGCTCCTCAACCAGTTGAAGGGTAAACGCTTCGAGCGCCTGTTCCCGCTCTTCGTAAGGAAGAGCCGCTGGCCATACCCAGCCGACACTGAGAGGGGTTTCACCCCAGCCTTCAGCGCGATTTCCCTCCGAATCCTCCACCGTAACCTTTGCCCGGGCACATTTCACCCGCGTCAGCACTTGATTGCCGAATTTGAGCGGCATTCGCATCGAAACTGGCAAAAAGAACACCTCGGTTTCCGAAATGTGCATATCGTGATCGGTGGCAGACATGGGCACACCATCCCGAATGGCGCATTTTGGTCAAGGATTGGCTCGAACTGAACAAATTGACCCTTTCATGACCAAAAAACGGTCACTTTCATTTTTTTGAAAGGGGATGCCAAAGGTTGGCATGGCACATGCTATTTAGGTTCTTGAGCAATAGCTCGACAGGGGCTGAAGGGGCAGCTCGGTCTGTTACAGTTTGTGTCGGTTTAGGGGTTTTCCGGCACTTTTGAGCAGATCGGGCTGCCTCTCACTTTTAGAGAGTGAGGGCGGAAAGATGAAGGATGAGCAATAAGCCACGCGATTCATCCTTCATCATTCCGCCTTCAATCTCTCTCTAAGAGCCTCCCTTTCGAAGTCGGGCCACGATTCCCCGCGCTTTCTCGCGGATTCCTTCCGCCGGAGCTTCTACCGCAACTGCTTCAATTTCTGGCTGGTTCGGAGCTGACTCAGACTTCTCCAGAGGAATGAAATCGACCAGCGACGCTCTTACGCTACCGATAAAGATCTCTGAACGCAGTTCCAACGGGAGGCGGCGGTCATCGTCGGAAAGCCACACACTGGCGGAGTGGAATTTGTCTTGTTGCGACTCCAGGTCACCCATTTCGTCCACTTTGGAAAGCTGAACGTCGAATTTGAGGGTGTCGATTTTTTCTCCGCTGAATTTGCGCTTCTCTCTGGCCGCGAGTTTCAGCAAAACGAGGTAGGGATCGCGGAAGGGAAACGTGACCAACGCAAACTCCTGGCCCAATTCATCGAGAGGTTGGCTGCGCAGGTAAAGAGCTGCGGAAACGAGATCATGCATCGCCGCCTGCTCAAAGATGCGCTCTTTGCGCTCAATCGACTCGGATTCCTCGTTCTTCGCTTCGGTCGTCCATTTATTGAAGGCAAAGTCGCCAATGAATTCGGTGTTGTAGATGTTGGTTTCGCGCCGGTCATCCTCAACCTGACTGACTTTGATGGGGCGCAAATTCTCCGTATCAATCCATGTTGTTTGATTGGCGTCATACGCCCATAGCAACCGGGCCGGGCCGGTGCTTCTGGCCTTGGCGGTAACAATCAGATTGGAAGTATCATCGTTGTAACGAAAAACCGCGTCTGCTTGTCCAGCTTTGACGAGGCCGTTCCAATTCACGTTGAAGGTCAACAGACAAGGGGGAAGAAGGGGAAATTCGCCGGGAGGAGCAGTCGTTACTTTGGCTTTCCAGTCCCCGGATTCGTCAGCCCATCCAAGCGAGAGCAAATTGCCTAATGCGGCGAGAATCAATAGCATAGAAAAGTTGGGGCGCATGTCAGGAACTTACCACCAACCGAGAACACCGCCAAACTGAAGTCAAATTAAAATTTAAGATTGCTTGATTACTAATTTTACTTGGAATCTAATTCTATCTTCATAAATATCAAAAATAAGTATCAGAATTCGGATAATTACAATTGCGGCTACCTGGTAGTTTATTATATTTATAAAAGCTGCGGATATATGGGCAGCTGCTAGACTCATGAAACCTTCCTTTACCTATCTTCTTATCTTGGCAGTCGGCTTTGCCTTTGTCAGCACCTCCGAACTTCAGGCAGCCAGTTCCGACGCTAAAAAGTCAGGCTTTTTCAGCAAAGTTTTCGGCAAAAAAACCGCAGAAGAGCGCGCTGCTCGAAAAGCCGAGCGGAAACGCCAGAGGCAGCGTGATCAGATTGCGACAGTTAGCACCCGGGGAGGTCTGTTTCGTGCAAGAACCACCGCCAGATACTCCAAGCCGGAGCCCAAGCCGCAGACTGGCGCTTATTCGATCAATCAGAATGTTCTGAATCGAAGCAATCGTTACAACACGGAGATGGTGATCGATTTATCGAGGCAGAAAGGCTATCTTCTCGTGGATGGCAAAGTTGGCATCACAACACCGGTTTCCACCGCTCGTCCCGGCAAATACACGCCAACGGGCACCTTCCGGATGACGGAGCGGGTGCGGAGCGGGAAGATCTCAACAATCTATGATGTCAGCATGCCTTACTGGATGCGCCTCAGCAGTACGGAGTTTGGAGTCCATGCCGGTTACTTGCCGGGCTATCCGGCCTCAGCTGGTTGTGTTCGCCTTCCGTACAGTGTTGCTCAAATGATCTATGACAACACTCGCAGCGGCACCCTGGTTCGCATCGAGAATTCCTGGATGCGGTTTTAGAAGACAGGCTACCTTTGGTTGTCGCCTTTTGATCCTGCAACACTGCGCTGTATTTGCGTAAAGGGGCTGATTGCCAGGCCCATTCCTTGCTCCTTATTTTCTTTCGACGAGAGACACCAAGGACTGAACATTCCTGCCGGTTTGGAATCTCAGTTCTGGTACGCGGCCGACAACGGGGCTGCATCGTCTCTCTATGACTCCGGATCAGAATCGTCATGACCTTCTCGGCGCGGATTTTCCCGCGTGGATGATTGCGCTGCTCTTGTTGGCGGCGCTTGCCACCTGGGCGGGAAGTCATTGGATCAAGGACCGGTTCTCGGGATTCCTCAACGGTTGGCCGTGGTTGGCAGTCCGGGTGGTGCTGGTCACGGTGGTTCTCTGGTTCGCTTGGCAGCTGTTGGGGAGAGTATTTGTTCTCGAAACCAGTTGGTCACTGTGGTTTACCTCGTTTGTCGGTGGGGTGGCAATTGAAGCGATCTGGTGGATCTACGGGCTTGAGAAAGGATTGATCATGCCGTGGCGCGGACGGCTGCTTTTGGCATTGAGGCTGTTTGCAACGATCACCGTTCTGGTGATTCTCGTCCAACCGGTCTTCAGCCGGATGATCGATCGCGAAATCAATCGAGAAGTTGTCGTGCTTGTCGATGACTCCGAATCGATGCAGTTGAGTGACAAGCAGCATGCCATTTCGGATCAGCTGGCGATTGGGGGACTCTTCGAACCCGAGTTGATGTCGGAGCGGCCCCTGATGGATGCTGCGTTGGTGACCATCGGGATTCTCAAAGCCAATCTCACTCAGGAACGCAACGCAGTCTCCGGGCCTGATGGAGCTGACCGGACCTTATTGGAGACCCTTCTGGAAAACCGTGCTGAGCAGTTGGTTGTCGCTCTGGAAGAGGCGGAGAAAGAGTCGAAACCAGCTGTCGTATCGATTGAGAACGCGGCCAGAATGAAGGGGATTGATGGAGGATCAAAGAATCTGCTTACCGATGTTTCCCGGCGGTTGCGAGATCAGTTGCCACGTCATTTGGCAGAGGCGCAAAAGCAATTGGATGAAGGAAACTCCAAGGGAGTCGTTCAACAGTTGAAGAGCGCGGCGGATCAGCTCGAATACGCTTTGCAAAAGCTTCCTTCAGCCAGCGCAAGGCTTGACGAGATTTACTATCGGAACCTGTCCGGGGCAGACCGCGACAAAGTGGACGTGGCAGCAGGGCGTTCCCGGATTGAAATTGCCCGCCATGTATTGGAGAAACCTGCCAGCGAGGGAAATACGTTGATCGGCGAATTGGGAGATCTCTACAACCTGAGGTTCGTTCGTTTTGGGCATCAATCAGCGGAATTTGATGGGGAAGTTTGGCTGCAGGAAGGTGGCACCCCCACTGAGGAGGATATGGCCCCGGCATTTCGGCGCTCTACCGATTTGGCCACTGCTTTGGAGGACACGTTGGACAAGGTGCCGGCGGAAAGTCTGGCTGGGATTTTGCTTTTGACGGACGGCCGACACAACGCGGAGATTCCGGTCGAAGATGCCGCGCGACAGATGGGGGCCCAGGGTTCGCCGATTTGTGTGGTGCCGATCGGAAGTCGAATTGGGCCTCGAGATGCCTCAATCCTCACGGTTCGAAATCCCGAGTCGATTTATCTGGGCGACCGCATCGCAATTCGCTCCGAGCTGAAGCTGGATGGTCTTCGGGGCCAGCGGGTCAAGGCTCGGTTGATGTATGAAGGCGATGTGGTTGCGGAGCAGACCGTCAGCGTTCCCGCAGACCAGTTTCGGACAGAGCTACGCTTTTCTCATACCCCCGAAGACAAAGGCATCTTTGACTACAGTCTGGAAATCGATCCAATTGCGGACGAACTCTTTGCGGACAACAATCGTTGGGACTTCAAGTGCGCCGTCACGGATGATCGCACCAACGTGCTGATCGTGGATGGATTTCCACGTTGGGAATTTCGGTATCTCCGCAACTTGTTCTACGGCCGGGACAAGTCGGTTCATCTTCAATATGTGCTCCTCAATCCTGACGAGATTCATGGTAGGGATCGAAATCTTCGGGTGGAGGCAAGCGCTGCTCGAAAGTTTGGTGATGCCGAAGCCACCCATCTTCCGAGCGATGACAACGAGTGGCGCAAATTTGATGCCATCATTCTGGGCGACGTTCCTCCCGCGGCCTTCAGCCCGGCTCGCTGGAAAGTGCTGAGAGAGTGCGTTTCCGAGCGCGGCTGCATGTTGGTGTGTGTCGCTGGTCCCCGTTACATGCCCCATGGCTACAACAACAATGATTTTGCGGATCTGTTGCCGGTGCAATACACGCCTGGAGTAAGCGGCATGGACGATAGCGCGGAGTCCTTCCGACTTGAACCGACGTCCGTTGGATTTTCGAACCCCATTTTGCAACAGAGCCTTAGTCGGAGCGTGAATCGACAAATCTGGGGAAGCATTCCGCCGATGGCCTGGAGATTCCGAAATGAGCGGGTCAAGGAAGGAGCGGAAATCCTGGCCTACGCAGTTCCGGAAGGGGGAACAGCCAGCAAAGACCTCGCGTTTTCCGGAGATCCGGGAGATGTCGAGGCCGCACTCGAGCAGTTGGCCAATCAAAAAGAATTTGAGGAAGACAATGCCCTTCTCGTGACCCAGCGGTTTGGCTTGGGTCGGGTTGTGATGTTGAACTTCGACAGCACCTGGCGATTCCGCTATGGGGTGGGGGATACCTACCACCACAAGTTCTGGGGACAGATGATGCGTTGGGGGACGGGGGAGAATTTGCGCAGCGGAGGCGAATATGTGCGATTGGGAACGGACCAACTTTCCTACACACCGAACGCTCCGGTCACAGTCACCGCCAAGGTTTTGGACCGAAATCTGGAGCCAATAACCGGTGGCAGCGTCAATGTTAGCCTCTTCAAGGGCAACACGCGGCTCCAGCGCCGACAAATGACCTATCGCGAAGGATCCAACGGCATTTTCGAGACGGAATTGGAGCCAATCTCAGAGGAAGGAAGCTACAAGCTCATTCTTGATGGGGGGCCGGTGAAGCGGGCCCGCAACGAAAGCGGGCTGGATATCGTGCAAACGGAGCTGTTGGTGGTGAACAGTAAGAGCGCGATTGAACTGGCCGAGCTAACCGCAGATCACGACTTCCTCGCCCAAACCGCGCAACTTTCCGGAGGCGCCATGGCCAGCATTGACAATGCCGAGAGCCTTCTCAGCTATTTTGGGGCTGCCAAGGAGGTCATCAAAGAGCGAAACGACATCAAGCTGTGGGACAAGTGGCCCCTTTTGCTACTGTTCGTCGGCTTCGTGACGACCGAATGGATCTTGCGTCGCAGAGGCGGATTGGCCTAGCGTCCTTTCAACCGATTTACGCCTCGGGATCTTCTTCTGACGTTGGTGGCTGAGGCGGATCCGACTCGGGGGCTGAATCCCCGGCTTCCGCATCCGCGATCGTTCCGTCATCGGAGACCAGTTCTTCCAGAGCTTCATCCGGATCAGCTGCGACTCGTGCGATATCCTGAATGGTCTCGCCTTCCGCCAGCGTCATCAATTTGACTCCCTGGGTATTTCGACCGGCCTGACGGACATCAGTGACGCGAATACGAACACTCTGACCTGTGCTGGTCATCAGCATCAACTCGTCGGTTTCATTGACTGCCACAGCGCTGACAACGAGACCGGTTTTGTCGGTGACCTTCATCGTAATAATGCCTTTTCCACCGCGGTTCTGCAGTCGGTAATCCTCGAACGGAGTGCGCTTGCCGATGCCGTTCATGGAAGCAACCAGCAAGGTGGCGTCGGGATCGACGATGGCAATGCCGACCACGAAATCCCCGTCCTTTCCGGGGCGAATGCCGGTCACACCGCGAGTGGCGCGCCCCTGGTCGCGAAAGTCCTTTTCACTGCATCTCAGGCTCATTCCCTGATTCGTCACCAGCACAATTTCATCTTCACCGCTGGTCAGTCTGCAACCAATCAGCTCGTTTCCTTCGTCGATGTTGATCGCGATAATCCCGTCTTTGCGGATGTTCTTGAAGTCGCTCAGGTTGGTCTTTTTGATAATGCCGGTCTTCGTCGCGAAAATGACGTGATAACCGGGGCTGAATGTCTTCGCGCGATCACCATCCGGGTCGCCTTCGATCCGCAAGACCGAGGCGATTTTTTCTTCCGGCCTGAAATTCAAAAGGTTCTTGACCGAACGTCCCTTTGCGGTCCGGGAACCTTCGGGGATCGAGAAAACCCGCTCAAGAAAGACCCGTCCTGTATTGGTGAAGAACAGCAGGTAGTCGTGAGTGGTTGCGGCAAACAATTGCTCGACGAAGTCGTCCTCGTCTTCCTCACTCATGGCGTCCCGGGTTTCCATGCCCTTGAGCCCTTTGCCCCCCCGATTCTGAACACGGTATTCCTCTGCGGGAGTCCGTTTGATGTAGCCTTTGTGCGAGACCGTCACAATGGCCCCTTCGTTGGCGATGAGGTCCTCCAGGTTCATGTCCCCCTCATCAGCGGCAAATCCTGTGCGTCGGGGAGTGGCATGCTTGTCCTTAATCTCGATCAACTCCTCTTTGATGATCGCGAGCACCCGCTCCTCCCGGTTCAGGATGTCCAGATAGTCCTTAATTTCCTCGATAACCTCGTTGTAGTCGTTCTTCGTCTTGTCCTGCTCGAGCGCGGTCAGCTGATAAAGTCGGAGGTCGAGGATGGCGTTGACCTGACGATCGGTGAAGACGTAGCGGCCTTCCTTGATTTTCAGACTCGGTTGATCACGAATGAGCACGCCGAGGGCCTCTGCTGCTGCTGGGGAAAAGTCGTACGCCTTGATGCGATCGCGCGCCTCATCCCGACTCTTGGAATCGCGAATCATCTTGATGAAGTCGTCGATGTTGCCGAGCGCTAGGAGGAAGGCCTCAAGTCGCTCCGCCTTGTCTTCAGCCTGCTTTAACAAGTAGCGGGTGCGGCGGAGAATGACGTCGCGGCGATGCTCGATGTAGCAGTTGATCGCGTCGCGGACGGAGAGGAGTTTTGGCCGTCGGTTGTCAATCGCCAGCATGTTGGCGCTGAAACTCGTTTCCAAGCTGGTGTGCTTGTAGATATTGTTCAGGACTACCTGAGGCTGTGAGTCGCGTTTCAGGTCGATCACCAGTCGGGTGTTTTCATCCGACTCATCGCGAATTGCGCTGATTTCAGGCAGCACTTTTTCGCGGGTCAGTTCCGCGATGCGCTCATGGAGCTTGTCGCGCCTTACATAAAACGGAACCTGCGTGATGATAATCTGCTCGTGATTGCCCTTCTCGGCGATTTCGGCCGTTCCCCGCACCTTGATCTGGCCTCGGCCGGTCTCGAAATAGCTCTTGATCCCGCGGGAACCCAAAATCGTACATCCGGTGGGGAAATCAGGGCCCTTGATGATCTTTTGCAGCTCCTCGTTCGTGATCTTCGGGTTGTCGATCGTTTCACAAATCCCATCAATCACTTCGCCCAGATTGTGGGGTGGACTGTTGGTCGCCATTCCCACCGCAATGCCGGTGCCACCATTGACGAGTAGATTCGGAAAGGCGGCAGGAAGGACCACCGGTTCCTCGTTGGATTCGTCGTAGTTCTTAACTTTGTCGACCGTATCCTTATCGAGGTCCAGCATCAGCGCCGCTCCCAGATGCGTCAGCTTGGCCTCCGTGTAACGCATGGCTGCGGCGTTGTCCCCCTCCGGAGATCCAAAGTTGCCCTGACCATGGACCAGGGGATCCCGCATCGACCACGGCTGAGCCATATTCACAAGGGTCGGATAGATGGCCTGGTCTCCGTGAGGGTGATACTTACCCATGGTGTCGCCAACGATACGAGCACACTTCAAAAACTTGCGATTCGGCAGCAAGTTCAGATCGTTGTACATGGCATATAGCAAGCGCCTCTGGCTTGGCTTCAGTCCATCACGGGCATCGGGCAAAGCTCGAGAGATAATGACCGACATTGAGTAGTCCAGGAACGAGTTTTTCATCTCGTCCGCCACGTTGATGGGAAGGATATTGTCGAAATCTGGGTCTTGAGGCGTGGAATCTTCAGCCATGCGAGTAGTGATAATTCAGAGGTGGGAATCCGGGGGACGATCGGTGACTTGGACTGCCGTTAAGTCAGAAAAAGAGCTATATTGATCGTCAGAATAACAGGGGCCGGAAACATGGTGGTTTGGTGAGGGAAAAACGTAGCGAGGGCAATACCTCATGCAAGTGTTTGCCCAGTGTTTTTAGGGATACTTCCTCAGGGAGAGAGAACGGAATGAGAGCCATCGGGAACGCCTCAATCGGGAAGGCGAACAACCTGACACGGGGCCCGCTTTGTCCATTTTTTGACGCTTAACGAAACCGTTTGCTTGTATTTTATTTGGAAATCCTTAATATCAAGAATCCGAAAATGAAAACGCGAGCGATTCTCGAGCATCAAAACCGCCGATGGAAGGAGTATGGCCCGGGTGAGATTCTCTATTTCCTCAATCATCTCGACTCGCGACCCGATTCCCAGGAGTTTGAGATCGAAGGCAGTCTCATTCTTGAGGATGACGAACCGGGTGAGGATTTGATCGTTGACGGTCCGGAGGCGCGTCTTCTGCTGAAGGGCAACTTTGCCCAAGTCAATGACTGGGCCGGGTTTGAAGATTCTGTCGTTGAATTCGACCCTGGAATCATCGTGGACGGTGAGCCTGCGACCACCCGGATTGAGGAACCCGAGATCGATTTCTGGAGTTTTGGATACGGCGAACCAATCAAAACCTATGCGCAGCATTGCTGGAACACCAGCATCTCATTTGGAGGAATGGATCGTTCCTCGCTGGAGATTCAATATCAGGTTGAAGGGTTCCATCCGACAGATGAAACGAGAGCAGCG
>JBCDHN010000025.1:0-10610 GCA_038749915.1 Verrucomicrobiota bacterium
CACAATCACTTACCGCGGAGCATCAGCCAACCTTTCCGAACTCCAGAACGAGCGCACGAATCAGATGCAACAGCAACAAGGCAGCCGCCTCGTCCAATACCGCGGAGCAACCGGCCCCGAAGGCACTCAGCCTCACCAGACCAAGGAAGTCGAAATCACTTACCGCGGCGAAACCGGAACCTTCAATCGCTAGGCGAATCATCCAAAACCGAATCCTTTAAATCCATACCCATTAAGACAATGAAAGATATCACCATCACTTATCGCGGAGCATCAGCCAACCTTTCCGAACTCCAGAACGAGCGCACGGACCAGATGCAGCAACAGCAAGGCAGCCGCCTCGTCCAGTATCGCGGAGCCACCGGCCCTGAAGGCACTCAGCCTCACCAAACAAAAGAAGTCGAAATCACTTACCGCGGCGAGACCGGAACCTTCAATCGCTAAGCGAATCATCCAAAACCGAATCCTTTAAATCCATACCCAATACGACAATGAAAGACATCACAATCACCTATCGCGGAGCATCTGCCAACCTTTCCGAACTCCAGAACGAGCGCACGGACCAGATGCAACAGCAGCAAGGCAGCCGCCTCGTCCAGTATCGTGGAGCGACCGGCCCCGAAGGCACTCAGCCTCACCAAACCAAAGAGGTCGAAATCACCTACCGCGGCGAGACCGGCACCTTCAATCGGTAAACCCGCAAGCTGATCCGTTCAGCTGAACGAAATTCGGGCGACCTGGAAACAGGTCGCCCTTTTTTGATGATGGATTTGGCCAAACGCTCTCATCGCGGCCCGAATAAAATAATCCCTGCACCAACGAGACAAACAAGGGCTCCCAAATAGTCCCACCGATCCGGTTGCATGCGCTCGACCAGGAAAAGCCAACCGAGCGACGCCGCAATATAGATTCCCCCATACGCAGCGTAGGCGCGCCCAGCGAACGCCACCTCCACACGGGTCAAGAGATAGGCAAACAGAACCAGACTCACAACTCCCGGCAGCAACCACATCGCTGAACGCCCCAGACGAAGCCAGGCCCAGAACGCGAAACAGCCCGCGATTTCACAAAGTGCGGCGCCGCCATAAATCAGAAAGACTTTCATGAGAAATTACTGGAAGGAGATCTTGGTTCCTCCGTTTCTTGTTCTCAAACAAATGGATTGAATTGGCGAACCGGAGCTACGGATTTTGTTGCCGCAATGGAAACATCCACAATGTCAAATACCATGACTAAAAGTAGATCGTCATCACAACAGGAAGCTCAAGTTGATGATCAACCCGCTGCGAAACATAGGCAGCTGCAGCACTAAAAATCACGAATAGAACCACCACCCTGGAAATCGAAAAGGTTTTGCGTTCGAAGAACGCCATTCCACAGACCACAGCTGGAAACAGACAAAGGATAGTCTTCCAATCGTGGAAACTAGTAGCTTCGGCTACTAGCGCTATCGCACCGAAAAGTAGCGAGAGCACAAACGAGATTTTGAGGACCATTTGTTTCATCGTTTCTCCCGTTTCCGATTCTAGGGCTCGATCCAGACTACGAAGTTGCTGGTTTCATTTGCCTTAACCACCAAATCAATGGCTTGCGTGATTCCGTCCACAGCTTCTTTGACTTCGGGACGAAAACCACCAAACGCTTCCCATCTTCCGTCCAAGTACTCCACGGCCACACCTGTTAGTTTCCGACTCCCACCCGCACGAATTCTACGAACTGGATCCATATTCTCCCGAAAAATCTTTTCAGGGTATTCTTCTTTGGTTGGAAACGCCTTCACTGAACCATCAGTCGTTCGCACAAAGAGCATCCGGTCTGTTATCTCAATTTCCACCGCATCCATCGGCGTCGATGGAATCCTGTCGAAGACACGAACTCCTGTTGAAATTTTCTCCCAAGCGTATACTCGGCCGTCTTCCGTAATGAGCCCCACTTTGCTCCCAATTACATCAAAATCGCGGGGCCGGTTCGCAGTTTCAGGAAGGTCTGGCAAGCCAAAGTTGCAGAACAAGGTTCCATCCGTCTTCACACCGATCGCGGTTTCTACGAAAATGGCCAAGTCCTTGAACTTGGTATCAAAGGGGAAATCCAAAGTTTCCATGACTTTAGGGTTGTTGAAGTGGACCGTTCCATCATTCTGAAGAACGACAGCTTCTTTGGAATACCCAATCAAACGATCAGCTCGTGAATTCGGCGGCGACGGTTTCATGATCCACTTCCAGCCACCGATTGTAGATCCATCTGCTCGAAGCGCCAACCAACTGAGGCCCGGAGCCAATTGTATTGCATCTTCGGCCTGACTTCCTTTCGGAATACCAATCGGTTCGCCCCCCACACTTCCAGCAACGCGGATCGTTCCACTTTTCGCATCGCCAAGGATTGAAGGTTTTGGAGTAGGACGTTCCAGCACGGGCTGAACACCATGCTCCTTCAAGAGCGTAGTCAGCGTGGCAACACTGACCAAATCACCCAGCGCAGGAAGCTTCTTATCAAGCTCCAAAGCCTCTTCGAGCCGTTCGCTTTGAGTTAATAACTTTCGAGCTTCGAGAATCTTCTGACGATAGGCTTCGAGCGACGGAGCCAGAGCTGCCGATGCCTTTTGAAGTCGTGAGGCGAGGCCTGTTTCATACAAGGCCTGTAGGCGCTTTAGTTCCGGAAATTCATTGGATGCAGGACTAATCGTCCCATCTCGGAAATTCTTTAATTCATGGTCCACCGCGATCACGTTGGTCGGGTTTCCTTCATTCAGAACTTTGATGCGAAGCTTTTGAAGTTCTCCTTCATACAATTGCTGCAACTCCTTGGCCGGAGCCAGCGCTTCCTTCCTGGCCTTTTGCAGCTCAACTTGAGCTGCCACCAAATCAGGAAGGTTCTGGCTAAAGAGCTGAAGCGGGGCCAGTAAAACCGTCACAAAAGCCAATCGAAACCCAACGTGCTTTGATATCATGTTGGAATTCTAGCCCCAAATTTGAGCGTTTGGGAACTCGAATTTTTGAAACGTTCAGTATTTTTGGCGCCTTCTAACTTGTTCAATCACTCCAAAGTTTCGCCCTTCGATCACGCTTTAAACAATTCCTCGATCCGCCCGGTGGAGTCGCCGTGGGATTCGGCGTTGATTCCGGCGCCTTGGAGCGTGCTGAGCCACAGGTTGCAGAGTGGCGTCTTGGGATCGTCCATCACGAGGTGGCGACCGTGGATGAATCCGGCTCCGCCGCCTGTCACCAAAGTAGGGCAGTTGCGGAGGGTGTGCACGGAGCTGAGGTTGGTTCCCAAGGTGAGGGCGGTTTGATCGAAGAGACTGGAGCCGTCGGCTTCTTTCGAGGCCTTGAGTTTGTCGATGAACTCGGCGAGGAAGATGGCGTTATGACGGTCGCGCATTTCGGACACATCACGCCGCTCTCCGTGGGAGAAGTGGCTCATGGTGTGCGCGCTCATGGTGGCGCCGAGACTGGCGATGAGGGTATCGACCGGCATTCGATAGGTGAAGACGCGTGAGGCATCGACTTGCATGGCTGCGACCATGAGATCCGCCATGATTCGCATTTCCTCGAATCCCAGCAAACTCTCGTCCGGCTCGGGAACCGGGTTGGCCGGTTTCTTCTTCTCGACTCCCAACCACTTCTCCTCTTTGGCGAGACGCACTTCGATCTCGCGAACCGATTGAAAATACTCGTCCAGCTTTTGGTTATCCGACTGGCTAAGCTTTCGCTTCACCGACTTCGCGTCGCTGATCACGGTGTCGAGGACGCTTCGTTGTTCGGTGAGGCGTTGTTGGCGTTCAGCCAGAGGCGTTGAGTCGTCGGAAAAAAGACGATGAAACGCTGCCACGGGAGTGGGAAGACCGGCGACCGGCTTGCCCTGACGATTCCAGGCTAACGACAATCCCGGGCCGTGGCCATCGCCTCCCGAATTGGAGTTTCCGCGAGCGCAAAGCTGGATCGAGGTAAAACGCGTTTCCTTGCCCATCTGTTCCGCAGCCACCTGATCGACTGAGATAGAGTTGTGGAAACTTTGCCCGGGAATGGCGTAGCGATTGGCGCCGGTGAGCCAGAATGTGCTGCCACTGTGTCCATCCGCCGAATACTGGTGCATCAGGTTCTGGATGAATGTCAGGTCTTTCTTGTGCTTCTCCAAGGGTTTGAGGACGCTGGGAAATTCGTAATTCTCGCCAACCGTAGCCCGGTCCGGATACCATTTGTCAGCCGTGACTCCGAATCCCATTCCGAGGAAGATGAGGCGTTTGGGAACCTTGGGAGCCTCAGCGGCGGCAGCAAACCTGCGGAATCCGAAGGACTCAAGAAAGGGAAGCGCAACCACAGCACTACTGCTGCGGAGGATGGCTCGACGAGTTAGGTTTTTATTCATGGTAGTGTCTTTTGATGATTGTCTGTCTTATTGTTCAGAATACTTTTTTCCTTTTCGGGAATACACCAGCATGGGGCGCGGTTTCTCGCTGGATGGACCGCGCATCACGTAGGGTTCCCACAGCTTGCGAGCGTCTTGCCAGTCCTCGAGGGACCGGGTTGGATACCACGCCGGCCAGCCGCACACATTGAAATCGTAGTTGTCCTGGTTTGCCTCCACCCAATCATCGACCTGCGAGCTTGGAGAAGATTCCGGAAAGACTGCGTCAGCACGAAATTCGGCACTCACGCCCTGATCCTCGATCACGTTCTCGCGCCAATTCCTCAGCTCAGCCAACAGCTTGGCTTTGATTTCTGCATGAGCGGGCTCGTCGGCGAGGTTGTTAACTTCGTGAGGATCGTTCTCCAGATCGTAGAGTTCGAATTCCGGCTTGGTCGCGGCGAAAAAGCGAGCCTGCACCGGATTCAGTTTCCCTTGCAAATGAAGGACGTTCATTTCCGCCAGCATGGGATAGGCTCCTTCTTTGTAGCGATTGTACTGACACCACGGCCGTTCCGGCATCAGGTTGTGAATCAGTTTGTGAGTGTGGGAACGAATGGCCCGCATCGAGTCGTGGGTTTCATCCATCTTATCCCTGGCAGAGAAGATATATTCCCGGTTTTTCACTTCGGCCCCGAACAGACTCCTGCCATGCAGAGGGACGGGAGCCTCGAATTCCGCGGCTTCCAGAATCGTGGCACACAGGTCAATCGACATGACCATATCATGACTGACCTGGCCCGGCTCGATCGTTCCCGGCCAACGTAAAATCATGGGGATCTGAATCCCACCATCATAGAGAAACTGCTTTCCTCGGATATGACATCGGCCGTGGTCGCCGATAAAAATCACGATGGTGTTGTCCGCCAATCCTTCCTTCTCCAACCGTTCCAGCAAAGCTCCCACTTCCCGATCCACGAGTTGCATTTGCTCCAATCCATTGGCCCAATCTCGGCGACAGAATTCGTTGTCCGGATAATAGGGCGGAAGCTCGACATCACTCGTGGCAATGGGTCGCTCGGTGTCACGCTTCCAGCTCCGATGGGTCCCGCCAAAGGTAATTCGCGCGAAGAACGGCTGCCCTGGGTCGCGCTCGCTCCAGTCGGTTCCGGTAAACAACTCTTCACGCTGATTCGGCACAAAGTTGCAATCGGTCTTCCAACTCATGATCGCGGTATAGTAGCCAGCCTCCGCCATGAGATGGGGAATCGGTTTGATCCCATACGGCAATGGCGCCTTATTATGCTCACGATGTTGATTTGCTTTTATATAGTTCTGATGAAAGCCGGTCATCATCGCGGAACGGGACGTGGAGCAAACCGGCGAAGTGGTGAACGCGTTCTCATAGCGCATCCCTTCGGCAGCCAGCTTGTCGACATGCGGAGTATGCACCCCTTTGGTTCCGTAGCAGGACAAGTCGGTCGACCAATCCTCGATCGTGATCCAAAGAATATTGGGACGATCATCCGCTGCGGACAGAGGAAAACTCAAGAGAAGAAAAGCAGTGGCGACTACGAAAAAAGGCATTTTCATTTCTGGTTCTTTTTGTCACGCTCTGCGGACTCGACATTTCGTTCCGGCAGCCAACTGGCAAGTTCCGCTTTGATTCCGACCAGATCTGCACGTCCGGCCACGTTGACAAATTCGTTGGGATCGGATTGATGATCGTAAAGCTCCTCGGAACCGTCGGCATAACGAATGTAACGCCACCGCTCGGACTTTACGGCATGATTCTGAAACCCATGCGTCGTTACCACGGCCCGTTGTTCTTCTCTTTCCGGTTCTTCCAGCCACGGAACCAAGCTCTCACCGTCGAGGTGACTCGGCGGATCCAACTGGCACAGTTCCGCGAGCGTCGGATAGATATCGAGCAGGCTGGCAGCCACGTGGGTTTCACCTTTTCCGAATCCGTCCTCGCGAGTGTCCGCGAAGATCAGGGGTACGTGGGTGGCTTGCTCCCAAAGCGCGAATTTCTCCCAGTGCTGTTTCTGCCCAAGATGGTAACCATGATCAGACCACAGCACGACAATGGTGTTGCGCGAAAGCGGTCCGTTGTCCAATGCGGCCATCAAGCGTCCGACCATCGCGTCGGTGAACGAAACGGAGGCGAAGTAACCTTGCACCGCATTCGCCCACTGACCATTTTCCTCGATCCACTTCTGCCAGTGTTCACGCGGAAAATCACGCCCAGCCGGAGGAACGTCATCCAGATCATCGAACTCAACTTCCGGCAAAGCGATCTCACTCAAGGGATGAAGGTCAAAATATCGCTTTGGCGTCCACCACGGAATGTGAGGCCGATAAATCCCGACCGCGAGAAAGAGCGGTTTTTCATGTACTTTCGACAGCTCCTTTTCCGCCCAACTCACCACCTTGGCATCAGCCATTTCATCGTCATCAACGTCCAGGGCTTCCCAGTCGAATCGTCCCCGATACCAATCGCCATTCCCGTTCACCGGCCAATCCCCGGAAGGCGTCACTTCGGCGGGAAGCTGCTGGCTCTTGGACGGGAAGAAGCTGTCCCACGGCTCAGGATCAAGGAACCCCTCCAGCGCGGCCTCACTCAGGGTATGAGCGTGATAGATCTTTCCTCCCCCTTTGGTCAGGTAACCCGCTTCCTGGAAACTCTTGGGCAGGGTCGTCAGGTCCTTGGTGAGGTCGTGAGTCAGGGCGTTGTGTCCGTTCAGGTAAATTCCGGAAGAGGACGGCCGCATCCCAGTGATCACCGCGGTGCGGGAAGGCGCGCAAGCAGGCGCGGCGCAATGGGCATTGGTGAAGGAAACCCCTCGCGCTGCGAGCCGATCCAGATTCGGCGTCTTCACACCCGGATGAGCGCGCAAAAAACCGACCGTGTCATTGAGATCGTCGATTGCGATGAACAGCACGTTGGGCCGCTCTTCGACATCACTTTGCGCCTTCGCAAGCCCGCCCAGCGCAATCGCGAGGAAGCTGCAAAGAATCGCTGATGGAAGAACGATCGTGGTCGGCATCTACTTGGTTCGGAATGGGGTTGATTGGACCAGAGCGTGAATCAATGCAGAGATGGCGTAATCTTCATCCTTGGCTTTCTCGAGCATCTCGTCTGCTAGATCCTGGTCGGTGAATCCGAAGGGACGACCCAAGCCATAGGCGATAAGAGACTCCGCCAGTCCAGCCGCAAACGCATCAAGCTCGCTTGCCACCACGTCGCGCAGCTCGTAGAAATCGGCAAACTCAGCTCCACCGGTGAACTTCCCGCTGGGATCGATCGCGAATTCCTGTCTGTTGCTTCCGCGTTTGCCGGACTTCACCACTTCGACGTCTCGCCACGCGCCGGCCGCATCAAAATTCTCCAATCCATACCCAATCGGATCGATCTTGCGATGGCACTGGGCGCATTGAGGCTCTTCCTGGTGAGCCCTCTGCAGCTCCCGAGCCGAAAACACTTCACCCTCGAGCCGACTGAGCTGCGGAACGTTGGGGGGAGCCGGCGGAGGTGGATTATTGACAAGATGCCGCAGCACCCAGGTTCCCCGTTCGACTGGCGAAGTCCGTTGTCCATCCGACCCCATCGCCATCACCGCAGCAGAACCTAACAGACCACCACGCGGAGATCCTTCGGGGACGAGAACACGCCGCCAATGATGGCCTTTGATTCCCTCAATGCCGTAGTAGTCCGCCAACAAATCGTTGACCACCACGTAGTCGGACTTGAGAAGATTGACGAGCGGGAGCTTTTCCTTCAGCAGCAAGGCAACTGTCTGATAAATCTCCTCACCAGCGTTGTCGCGAGCTGCATTGTCGAAATCGGGGAAATCGCGACCGGCAAAGGCAAACATTCCAAGGCGCTCCATTTCCAGCCATTGATAGACGAAGCTTCGGACAAAGCGATCGGAACGCGGATCGGCCAGCATGCGATTCACCTGCTTTTCGAGAGCCCAGTCATGCTTGAGCTTGCCCTCTTTTGCGAATTGCAGAAGCGATTCATCCGGAGGCGCGCTCCACAGAAAAAAGGACAGTCGTGTCGCTAACTCGAGTCCTGTGAGCTTTTCTGATTCCTTGTTGCCGGTCGATTCCACCATGTAGAGAAAGCTGGGCGAAGAGAGAATGATCGAAAGGGGTCCGATAAGAGCCTCGGTGGGCTTCTGACCTTTGGCCAAGTTCCCAGAGTACTGGGCAAAGAGATTCTCCAAGAACTCCGGATTTGGTTCCTCGCCTCGAAACGCTTCCACCGCAAAGCGACGAAGCACTTCTTTCGCATAGTCGCTCGGGTTCTGTTCGGGCGGCCTCTCAAACAATACCTTCGCGACAGCGTGGTTAGGCTCGGAAGAAAGTGGGCCTTCCAGCTCAACCCAGTCGATCCAAATTCCCCACGGCGTACCATATCCCGTTTTGTTGCGATAGTCCGACTCCAGATTCTTGTCTCCCCGGTCCATGTGAGAACGCTTTTGAACCCAGTAGGACGCCCGCTCGCCCGGTTGGTGATCCACCGTAAACTCAATCGTCTGCGGCTTTCGCAATGGTGCCGTGACTTTGCGCCAACCCAGCCGCTTCGCGTTTTGCTCTCTTCTCGCGACAAACTCCAAATACCGGAAGCGTGCCGGATCATCTTCATAGGCGCCAGCACGGACACGAATGACATACCTGCCGGGCTGCCACTCCCTCACATCGGGAAGCTTGGTGGTGGTGAAACCATTCTTGATCGTGATCATCAAAGCGGTGCCGGTCTTGTTCTCCGGAGCCAAGAGCCACTTTCTCAATGGTGGGTAACCAGTGTGGAAACTTCCCAAGTTTCGATCGGCCTGCCATCCATCGAGGAATCCGTATTCCTTCGCGATGTCGTCGGTTCCCCCCGCAGCCCGCCAATCATAGTAGCGTTGAGCGCGATTGAGCCGCTCCGAAGCGAGTTGTGCGTAGATGGGATAATAGATCTCTTCCGGCTCAATCCGCACGATCTTCGACTCCTGCTTGGGCTTGGCCAACAGTGCCAGCTCCAACGTGGAGCGGGCGGTCGAGAGGTACTGCTCCAGCTGGTCACTTGAGAAAAAGAGGGATGCACCCTGGGTGTCGAACTCGGAGTTTGCCTGATCATTTGGCAGGTTGGAGGTGTCCGGACGCACGCCTAACAAAGACTCCAGAGTGTGAGCGTATTCCCTGCGGTTCAACCGGCGAAGGGTGATCTCCCCGCCGTTGTCGCTCAGAATCTTTCGGGCCGCGACGATGCTGTTGGAAAGCGAATCGAGAAACGACGTTTTGTCTTCGTCGGTCATCTGCTTTTTGTTCTCCGGCGGCATCTCTCCCGTGTTGAGAGAGTCGAGAACCTTTTGCCAGGTCTCAGCCGTCTTCAGATCAGTCGCCAGGTCGAAACTCAATTCCTCCAGATTCACTTCACCCTTCTCGGTAGCGGAATCGTGGCAATCCAGGCAATAGTTGTCGAGCACGGCAAAGTGTCGCTCTGGCATCACGGCAGCAAGCGCGGCTTCGGCCTCGTCGGCAACGCCACAATCAGGACAAACAACAACCAAACCTGCGGCCAGGACGGCCAAAAATGGGAAGCGGGGTTTCATCATGGGAAGATCAGTCTTTCAGCACAAACTCAAGAATTGGACCAGAGACCTCCGGGTGGGAATCACTGGCAAAGGCGTGGACAAGGCCGGGAACTTCCCCGGGAATCTGAGTGGTCAATCGATCAAGCACAAAGGTGACGGAAGAACCCGCGTGCGATTTCAAAAACTGGAGCAACTCCTCATTCTTGATTCCATAGCTGCCATCCTGGCGGCTCCGCGGAACCTCAAAGGTGCCTAACAGGGACCCGTCTTCCGGTGCAGGACTCTCCTCCCAGCTACAACTCTCGCTCCAACTCGCAGTCGCCTCGTGATCCATCCCATACACCCCAAACTGATTGACTTTGGGAATTCGTGTCGCATACCCAATTCCACTGGGAACCTGGTTCAGGCGGAGACGCGCCGAGCTGATGTTCTCGAAATCGACATCCGACAAGTCGAAGGAAAAGAACGCGCGCCGGTCATGGTTTCCTTCCTGAAAGGTCCGCTTCACCATGAGGAGGTCCGGATGCAGCCACTTGTCTTTGTTGGCCCGAATCACCGAGCGGGCCCGTCCTTTGGTCCCAATTCGAATGGTTTGCTCTGCGAAGTCCAAATCCCGCGTCGGAAGCGGCCCGTCAAACGTCAACATCCGCTCATCCGTGATGACCGCAGTCTGTTCTG
>JBCDHN010000026.1:0-10588 GCA_038749915.1 Verrucomicrobiota bacterium
CAGGCGCATCGGACTGGCAATGTGACTTCCCTCACGAACCCACAGAAGCGGTCCGAGTTTGCCTCCCAATTCGCCGACCATTAATTCCGCCTTCTCCTTCGCCGCCTGCATCGCGACCTTCAGCGCCTCTCTCTTCAAACGCTCGTGGTCGCTCGTCGCCAGATCGACCCGACTGATCTCGATGCGATCGTCCATGAAGAGGGCATGCTCGATTTCCATGCGCTTATCCAGATTCGGAGCAAGAAACTTCATTTCTCGTTCCGCAAAGTAGCCGCGATGCACCCGCTGACGGTTTTCCTCAACATAGTTGCGCCCGGACCGAAGCGAGCTCAGCCTCAAACCTTCGTTTTCCGCGAAGCCAATTTCCGCGAACCGTTCTTCCAACGCGGTATTGGCCTCTTTCAACGACGCTGCCGATTCGGCCAACGTATCCGCGACTGCTCGGATTCTGAATCGCCAGGTCGCTGAGTCGATGTCGGCCAAGAGTTTGGAAGTCCCTGACACTTCCACAAATCGAGGTTCTTCCGCCTGACCAAAAGCAGCGGAAATCATGGTGAAGAACGCAAAAATAAATACGAGTCCGGATTTCATCATCGTTGAGGGATAGGAGTTAATTCTCTTTGTTAAAATTGACGAGATCACGTAGAAAAGGGTCTGCGCACCCCCTGCAAAGCATCAATCAAACAGCCTCTCTGGCGGATACGGAGATCCTTTTCTACATTTTAACAAAGTAGAACTAATTCCTCGATTCAATCGGGTTCTGTTGGCATTGGCGAGACATTTTCGGTATCGCTTCAAACCAAACTGGAGTCGTCGCCGTGGCTTTGTTTCTGTTGAAGTCGAAGCGCCTTTGCCGCGCCGTCTGCAACTCTGGTGGGGTTGCGCCTTGCAAGCAGAAATTTGGGCGACGACGGAGCGTCGCCCTCCAGATTGGAAGAAGAGTCTCGGTGATCAATCCTCCAACTCTGCAAAAATCCCAGCGCCCGCTTTCGCGGAAATTCCTTGATTCCGGGCATACGCTTTGCCGGCGGCGATGCGGAAGTCGGCTTTGGTCCCGCCATGTCGCCAGGATTCGATGACGTCGTGGAGGAGGAATGACCCGGGATACATGAGTTGTCGCGTGGTGAGGATGGGGCGGCACCCGGCGTTGCGAAGGCGATCACCGAAGTAGCGTTCGCTGAGGCAACAGAGAATCATGACGTCGGTATCATGCCCCGGCTCGGCTTCTGGAGCCGGGAGGCGGAAGTCCATCAGGCCATTGTGGCCGATGAAGGCAACGAGGTCGTGCCTACCGCTGATACAGGCGGCTTCGAAGTCTTGGACACACTGCTTCATTTCCGATCCTCGATAAGCATCTGCGACGATCTGAAGATCTTCCGACACATGTTGGAAGGTTAGGCGGCGGAGAATGATTGGGGACAGGTCTTTTTCCGAGGCGGTTTTCTTCCAATTTCTGCTGTTCTGAAAGTAAAGGGCAAATCCATCAGAACAGCCCCAATAAAGATTGTTGTCCGGATCGTTTCCATTTCCGATTCTGGCTCCGACCGGTGCGATGCCCTGGGTTTCGTTGTCGCAGAGCGCCACGAAGACGTAAATCGATTTCGGTTCGGCAGAGGCAGTATTGACCAGGCTGAAGATCCAAAGCAGGACGAGGTATGGCATCATTCGGAGGAGTCTGTTTTGCGGGCATTCAGAGCATCGACGATTCGACCGAAGGTGTTTTTCTCGACCTTCACTTTTTTGGTGTTTTTGTCGACGGAGAAAACGATGCCCGCCCTGACGTTGTCCTCTTTCTCAAGAGGGGAGGGCTGGGTTCCAAATCGGTCGGCATGGGGATTGCGAGGTTGCGAGCCGCCACCAAGAGGTGAACCGAGCTGGCTTTCGAGATGGTCGAGGGCGATTTCAGCTCGCGAGATCGAAGCTACCGGAGTGGCGATCGGTGAAAGGGACGAAGCCTCCTGAGCAGATGGACTGATTGGGCGGGCTGAGAGCGGCTGCGGTGCGCCAACGACCGGCTGTGTCGGGGAAGGTGTCGTGCTTTGGTCAGGGTTGATCCTGATCTTCTGGGGTGGCTGAATCAGAACGGGTGCTTCGGGAATGAAGGCCGATGACCTTGGCGCCTTGCGCACCTTGGCGATAATGAGGAAGGCGACGACTGCGATGCCGGCAAGCAGGAGGAGTATGCTGGACGTTCGTGGGCTCACAATGGAATTCGACGATGCTACCGCGAATTCTGCTCAAACTCAATTCTCTTGAGACGGTGGTGCTTCGAACCAGGTGGTTTTGCCGTGTTGACGAAGGAGACGCCAGAAGTCGCGGACCGATGTGGTTTGAGCGCCGTCCGCAATGTTGGCAGCTCCGATTTCGAAGGCGACACGCCATTGCTGAGCGAGTTCGCGATACGCGCGAAACAGGGAATATCCAGGTTGATATATGTGGGTGGCTTCAGCACTGACGCCATTAAGCTCGAGCACCTTGAAGTCGCGTCCTTCCTTGAGGGCTTCCATACTGGGAACCCGAACGTCGTATCGTCCGAAGTAGAAGCCATCTAATTGCCGGGTCAGGTCATCGATGCTGTTGAGCAAGGGCTCGGTGATGAGATCGCGTGCGTCGGTGAAGAGCGCGCCCCGACAATGGGTTCCCACCTCGGTCAGCGGGATGCGCTCACCTGCTTCAGGAACCCAGTCGATTCGGTCTTCGTGTTTCTTGAGAAAAAACCTGGCCATGCGCATGGCGCGGGGATCATCGAGGATCAGTCTTTCAAGGTTGTGCTTACCATTTCCGGTAACATGGACGAGATCCTTACGATTGATGGAAAAAATCTCGCCGCGCTCGGCCCCCGGCATTCGCCAGTAGAAGACACCGAATTCAAGACCCTCGATGTATTCTTGGGCGATGAGGTCCGTCTGGCAATCGAGGAGAAAGCGCAACGCAGTCAACTCGCCACGAACGATCCCGACTCCCTGCCCGCGTTCGCCAATGTCTGGTTTGAGGACGATCGGGTAACTCAGCTTTTGGCCATCCATCCAGGCAGTGAGTTTCTCCAGTCGTCCATCGGGTTCCATCGCCGCCGGAATTAACGTCCATCGTGCGATGCGGGGTTCCTCTTTACGATCGCCGGCCAGACCTTCCAGGATTTGGCTCTTCGATTCAAGCGCCATGCCGCTGTGGGGTATCGCGGGATTGGAAGCGGTGAATACGGTGAGACCGCGGTGCTTGAGTCCAAGCCAAAAGATGTAGAATACGATGGGGGGATAAAATCGCCACATGGGCCAGAACTCCCATTCGGTAAATCGGCGCCATCTCCCTAGAAGTAACCGCCTACCACGATGACTAAGCAACGGGACAACGATCTCGATCGCAAGCCAGGCGACGAGGATGGCTCCGATCAGGGCTGTCCAGACGAACTTCTCGTAACCGGCCATCCAATTTTGAACCGCGTCTCCCCACTCCTTGGCCAACCAAACGATCACCGGCGTCCAGAGCCCGCCGGCAATGGCGAGAAAGAGACTGAATTTCCAGAGGGAATAACGAACGACACCAGCCGCGACGTAGGCCGGTACACGAGTGCCCGGTAGAAAGCGCGATGTGAACAGCACCCAGCCACCATGCTCGTTAAACAGTCGTTCCCCGCGTTTCAATCGTTTGGGAGAGAGAACGAGGCGGAGAATCTTCAGGTCGCCGGCGCGCTCTCCGAGAAACCGGCCCACCAGATAGAGGCCGATGTCGCCGCCGAGGATTCCAATCCAACACCAGAAGACCGCTCCGCCAAACGAGATGGTTCCTTCGCTGGCGAGAACTCCGGCGGTTACGCAGGTAAGATCCTCACTGGTAAGGGTTGCAATGGCGATGAGGGGACCGACGAGCCAGGGAGAAACCGTATCGACATTCTCCAACCCTTTGGCGAACTGTCCACACCCTGCCAAGCCGAAAACCGCGATGACAATGATCAGGGTCCAGAGCAGGCGTTGGCTGCCGAGTTTCCGGGTTGGGCGGAGTCGTGAGGAGAAGATCGTCATTCGGAGTTAGCCTTTCCCCGCGGCAGGGTCGCGTTGGCAAATTCGCTTTCCCCGATGTGATCGCTCGGCAAGGATTCGTAGGCAAACTGGATCGAATCCTTGCCCACGGAAATGTGGCTGATACTCCACGTCTGCGCCTCTTCACGGTTCATCTTCACGGTGTGCGCGGTGGGGTGGCCGTCGTTGTCGTCATGATGGTAGGCGTTCAGGACTTCCGAACCTCCCGCGGATGAGGCGGCCAACATTTCTTTCAGCAACGATTGACGTTCCAAAACCACTTCCTCGGTCAAAAACGAAGAGGAACAGACTGGAATCTGAGGATTCGAATCAGGGCCTTCCATGGCCAGGCCGTCGTATTGCCAATACCAGGCACGAAACTGGGGATCGGCTGAAAAAGCCATGAGGGTGAAGGCGCGATAGACTGCGAGGTCGAGTTCCTGGAGAGCGCGGTCCACCTCTTCGAGGGTGGAACACGCCGCCAGGTCGGTCATGAGCAGACCCCGGCTGCGAAACCGTCCGGGGCTCTCTTCCGACACTTCTTTTTCGTAGTAATTCAGGATGGCCAGGGTGAGACCCGCAGCGTTGGCCAGAAGCCAGGTTCCCCCGGCGTTGGCATCGGTTGCTGCCACGTAAGAAAGACCGTGCCCGGCGTGATGCACACTGGGAGGAAGAGCCGCGAGTCGCGTCTTCCGCTCATCGCGGTTGAAGAAGACGTCATAGCCTTCTTCCGCATGATTCCACCAGGTCAGGGTGCACATGGTGTGTTTGTTAGCATCTTTGAAGGTTCAAGCAAGCTGATCGGGCTGGCCTTCATCGAATTTGGCTTGCAATGATCCGGAATCCTTCTTTTCATCCAACTATGGCTGAGTACAAGGTAGCCTGTCCCCAATGTGGGCAGCATGTTTCGGGCGACGAATCGTTTTTGGGCATCACGGTGCAGTGTCCCATTTGTATGACCCAATTCCAGTTTCCGGCCGATCTTGCGCCTTCGAATCCAACGCCCGCACCCCCTGAAGCTCCGCCACCAGCTCCTCCGGGGAATGCACCAGCAATGGGAGCTGGCGACCCCGGCCAGTATTTCAACGTCCCGACAGCTCCGTCCGGACGAGCGCCATCTCCTGACGTGGTAAGAATGAGTTTGCTTGCCAAGATTGCTGAGGCTTTGGGAGTCTTTGCTGCTCTTGTGTCATTTTGCACATTTGGATTACTCGGACCTCTCGCAATTTTGTTTGGGCTCTTGGCTTTGCTGTTCATTTCCAAATCCAAGGGAGCTTTAATTGGTAAGGTTAAAGCCGTGACAGGAATAGGATTGGGAGTGATTTCAATTGTTTTGGGTGTCGTGTTTTATCAGAAGCAGGAAGCCTCAAGGACCCCAATTAATCTCGCTTTTAGTCAAGCTGAGAGCACAATATCCTCAGCGTCTGGATCAGGCCGAATCGGGTTTGGTAATTCCAATGAAGCTAGAGAAATCGCGACAGCTTTTGCCACGCGCATGAAGCAGGTTCGCGAAGTCGCTATTGAAGGCAACGATTCGGCAATCTCAATTAGCAACAATCAGTTTCTGACCTTTTGCCAATTGAATGAAGATTCCGCAGCGTTTTTGGTTCGTGTGCCAGGTCTGCGAAATTATACAGAAGAAGCAAAAAAGTTCATCGCCGAAGCAAGTTGGAGTGTCGCACAAGACTTGTTAGTCGAAAGTTCATTGCCTGATGGAAGTCAATTAGGCGTTGGAACCCGGGGGATCCTAAGCTACGACCTAATCTTGATTGGGAATCATTTAAAGTCATTCCACGACGAAGATTCAGAAGAAACCGGAATCAAAATTGAAGAAGGAGAGGAGGCTGATTTGAGTTGGTTTTTTCCAGACATTCAAATCGGAACTGGATCAGGAGAATAAATGTTTCGTTAGAGCTGAATATAACCACGATTTCTTGCTCTAATCGGTCGTCCGTACGGGATTTTCGTAGGGCTCATAACTGATTTCCCCAGCCTTCGGTTTGGGAACTCCCGCAATAGCGCAAATGGAACGATGCGATCACTCTATCGATACAACCTCACGTTTCCGAACATGAAAACTCCCGTTCAAGGCAATCCTGTTTGCCGAGTTCCATTCCACATCACCCAAGCCGATATCGATCAGATGGATTATTGGCTCAACGAAGCTGGAGTCGCGAATCCAGCCCATGAAAATGCGATCTGCTACGCCATCCAACGCCTGGTGTTGCCGGGTGCCAAAGTGAATTTAAGGCGGAAGTCAGGAAGGATGGCAATCGAGTTGGACGGGATGAAAATCGATCTTCCTGAAGATCTGGCCTCTTGGTATGAGGAAGCGCTCATGGGAGGGCCTGTCAGACCGACAATGAGTTGGTTGGATCTCCCCCGCGGAACGCTCTCAATCGAGGCTCGGAGATTGGTTGCAACACGACCTGCAACCAGTGTTTCAAAACCGCGGATCCCAACGCCGTCATTGGCCGTTGAAGCGGCTTGATACAAAGAAAGACCACCGGAATGGTCCGGTGGCCTCTTTTGGGCAGGGCATCCCGAACGTATCGGGAAAATTTTAGACTGGTTTTGCCTTAACCGTGGCAGTCACAAGACCCACTGCAGCAGCCATTACCGGAAGCATGTCCGCTGGCACAGGCTTCGCTGCAGTAGTCTTTACCGTCTTTCACGACGTGATGGTCTTTTGAGATCGTGCACTTACAGTCAGGGCAGGCACATGGTGTAGTTTCGGTAGCACTCATAGAACAAACATATGAATATACGCTCATATGTTTGTCAATTGTTTTTCGAACAGATTCAGTCCATATTTAACAATGGCCTCGGAATCCAACCAACTTGACGCCCCGGTTTGTGATGAATCTCACAGCCCTGCGCCGGGAACGGCTTTGGCTCCTCTAGAACTGGAAGACTCGCAACGCATGGCGGAGTTTTTCGGCGTGTTGGCTGACCCAACCCGGCTGCGTCTCATTTCTTTGCTCTCAGCATCTGAGTGTTGCGTCTGCGATCTGGCAGAGCATTTGTCTGTCTCAGAATCAGCGGTTTCGCATCAGTTGCGGGCTCTGCGCAATGCGCGACTCGTCCGATACCAAAAGAAAGGTCGGCAGGTATTCTATCGCCTTCATGATCATCATGTCTTCGCACTGTATGAGGCGGTTCGCGAGCACCTGGATGAGTGACATCGAAGACTGGTAAAGCACGCCGATTGCGGGGATTCGAAGAATTTGCGGTTTCGGATCTAGAAAACCGACGCAAGATGACTGTCTCCCAAAATACCCGTTTACTTTTTATTTACTAACAATTAACTTATCTGAATAAATGGCAATCGTCGCAACCAACCTCAAAAAAGGCCAATGCATTGACTACAAAGGCGAAAAAGGTGTCGTTCTAAATCTGGAGCACCGCACGCCGGGCAAAGGAAACGCATTGATTATGGCGACGGTCCGATCGTTTGCGAGCGGAAAGACCAAGGACATCCGGTTCGCGTCAGGCGACAAGGTCGAGCTCGTCAACGCCGATCGCCAGAAGCTGGAGTTCAACTACAACGATCAGGAAGGCTATCATTTCATGGATGCCAACACCTACGAAATGGTAACGTTGGATGCGAGCCTGCTGGAGGGAAGCGAACTGCTTTTGACGGAGAATCTGGAATGCGAAGTCTTGTTCCTGGATGGCACTGCGGTCAGTGTCGAGTTGCCGCCGAGCGTGGAACTTAAAGTGATCGAAGCCGCCGAAGGGCTGAAAGGCGACACTGCCAACAATCCCTCCAAGCCGGCCAAGGTTGAGACCGGTCTCGAGATCCAGGTGCCGCTCTTTGTCAAAGAGGGAGACGTTCTCAAGATCAACACCGAAGACAAGAAATACGTCGGTCGACTCTGATCGATGGCAGCTTGATATGCCCCGCCGAAAGCCTGCTGATTCCCAATCTCTGCACGCCTACGTGGATGGGGCCATCGCCCGGACGCAACCCGGGCAAATCCGGTTCAATCCGCTGAACCTGTTGTTGGGGGTTGTTCTGGTCCTACTCGTTTGGGTAACGCTTTCAACCGTCTGGAACGCCGTTGCCACCGTAACAACGCAACACGCCTTTTGGCGAACGCCGCAGTTCTGGTTCTTCCATTTGGGGATCGCGCTCTGGATCCTTTTCTACATTGGGTTTCGCGGCCCGTTCATGGTGTTTGCTTATGTTTTTGGGCATGAATGGACGCATGCCTTGTTTGCGATCCTCTGCGGCGGGAAACTTTTGCGTCGCCCCGTCATTACGTCGAAAGGCGGTGAGGTTGTGACAACGAAGAACAACCTCATCATCTCGCTGTCGCCTTACTTTGTCCCCTTCTATTCCGTCCTGCTCGGCATCCTTTACCTCGTGTTAGGCGCCTTTTTTGAACTCGGCGCTGACTTTGAACGGTGGTTCTACGGGCTGATCGGATTCAGCTGGGGATTCCACATCACCTTCACGTTCTGGATGCTGGCGCGCAGCCAGCCCGACTTGCATCACAACGGCCGATTTTTCTCGCTCACCTTCATTGCGTTGGTCAACGTGCTCATCCTCGCGGCCTTATTCGTATTGGCATCGCCCACCGTAGGTTGGATGGAGTTTGGTCAGGCCTGGTGGAGTAAGGTGCAGGAGCTGGGAGCCCGTCTGTGGGGTGCTTGATGGAGTGACCGAACCAGTTGCTGGCCAAAAACCACGCGACAGCCAGTTGACGAACCTTTGATGGTGTTCGCTTGCTTTCCAACACAACCGAATCAAACTCGGTTGTAGAACGAACGAAGCAGCGCTATTTGCTTGGCCCGAAACGATTTGTTAGTCTGTGAGAACTTCAATCCTTTTTCAAGCCAAGGCGGAAGCTCCCGTCTCAGAGAGCGCTGCTACGTCACCGTCGCCGGAATTGGCCACTAAACCGGAGGATTCTCCGTTGCCCCAAGTCATTGAATCGCTCCATGAACTCAAGGGCATTCCAGGAAAAATCGCGGACTGGCTGTGCAACTATGGGTTCACGGAAAGTTGGATTGATCCAATGACCCAAGGCATTCTCGTCATTGGCATCGCCTTGGTCGCTCTGGTCGTCCACTTCGGAGCCCGCACCGCATTGACGCGGGGCTTTGTCTGGATCATCAAAAAGTCGGAGATCACCTGGGACGACGCGTTCGTTCGCAGTCGGGCCCTCAAGTGGTTGGCTCACCTGCTCCCAGCCTTTGTTGTCCTCCTGCTTGCGCAACTTCTCCTGACGGATCCCTTTCCTGATCTCGCCGCGTTCGTGCAATCATCCGCCCGGCTTTACTTGATTGTGGTGGGTGTTCTCGTGATCAACGCCTTCCTCAATGGGTTGGGGTTGATTACCCGGCGCTCAAAAGTTGGGGACGATATTCCGCTCGATAGCCTCGTGCAAGTCTCGAAGCTCATGTTGTTCGTTACCGCCCTGTTGGTCACGATTGCTACGTTGACGGGGCGCGACATTCTCAAGATCCTCGCTGGAATGGGCGCTTTTGCCGCCGTCCTGATGCTTGTTTTCAAGGACGCAATTCTGGGATTGGTGGCCGGGATTCAGTTGGCGGCGAACCGGATGATTCGGCCGGGTGACTGGATCGAAATGCCAAAGCACGGAGCCGACGGCAACGTCATCGCGGTTGGCCTTACCACCGTAAAAGTGCGGAACTGGGACAAGACCATCACCACCTTGCCAACTTACTCGCTCATCAGTGATTCATTCAAAAACTGGCGCGGGATGGATGAATCGCTGGGGCGGCGGATCAAGCGTTCCCTCTTTCTTGATATGAATACGGTGCAGCTTTGCGATGAAGCAATGCTAGAGCGATTTGCCCAAATCGAATACATCGAGGAATACATGGCGAAAAAGGGTGAAGAGATCGAGGAATGGAACAAGACGCATGTGGTCGATCCCGAAGACGTGGTGAACTCGAGACGGCTTACGAATCTGGGAACCTTCCGCGCCTACATCCTGTCCTATCTTAAGAATCATCCGGTCATCAATCAAGAGATGACCCTCCTCGTGCGTCAACTCGCGCCCGGCGAGCATGGTTTGCCGATCGAGATCTACTGTTTTAGTTCGGACAAACGATGGGTGCATTATGAAGACGTTCAGAGCGATATTTTCGATCACCTCATCGCGATTGCGCCTGAGTTCGACTTGCGAATCTTTCAGACGCCGAGTGGAGCTGATTTGCGGCACCTGGCTCAAACCGTGAAGCTGCCGCGGAAGCGGGCGACGAAGAAGGCTGTGGGATCGTCGGCCAAGTAGCTTGCGTTGCCCAGTTGCTTCGGCTCAGTTTGGGGATGAACCCCTTTACCCTTGTCTATGCCATAGCTCTGGTTGCACCTTTGCCGGAATGGATTTGGAATGATGAAGAACGCGAGGGGGCTGGTGATGCGGAATTTTCCCGGAGTTTGGAGCTGCCGGACAAACCGAGATCGGCGCGACTTACGGCAACAGCCGACTTTGCAAGACTGGAGGTCCGGATCAATGGCAAAACCCTTGCCAGGGTGGAAGCCTATGATCCGTCGCTGAGCCTGGAGATCGCCTCATCGCTTCTTGCCGGTGAGAACG
>JBCDHN010000027.1:0-10503 GCA_038749915.1 Verrucomicrobiota bacterium
CACGGATTTTACCGTCTGACGCCATTAAGGTGGATGGAAAGCGGGTTTGGTCTGGAGAAGAGGCAACCGTCCTTCTCTACAAGCCGAGAGGACACATCTGCACCAAGGAGGACACCCACGATCGCACGACGATCTACGATCTTCTGCCTGGCCGGTATCAGCGGCTTAATTATGTGGGACGGCTCGATAAAGAGAGCGAGGGACTGATCCTCCTCACTTCTTCGGGGGAGGTTTCCCAAACCCTCACTCATCCCAAGCACAAGATTGAGAAAGAGTATGAAGTCGTGATTGATCGGCCGCTCGAAAAAGCGCATGCCGAGAAAATGGTGGAGGGCGTCCACACCGCGGAAGGCGTTGCCACGGCTGAGCGGATCGAGGTTTTGGGGCAACGACGAGTATCAATTGTTCTCAAACAGGGGCTTAAACGCCAAATCCGGCTCATGTTCGGAAATTTCGATTACAAGGTCAAAAAGCTGGTCCGCGTTCGGATTGGCGAGCTGATCGCCCCCACGATGAAGGCGGGTGATTGGGTCGAATTGGATCAGGAAGGCGTTGAACTCGCGATGACCAATCCTCCGCAACCCAAAGGGTGATTCGTCCTCTGATTTGCAAGGTCCTCGAATCGCGATCATGATTCCGCAGTGACGTTTGCTTACCCCCTGGTTTTTCTGTTGCTGATTCCCGCGACCCTTTTGCTGGTCTGGAACTGGATGAAGCGGCGTCGCGATGCCATCACCTTTTCGTCGATTCAAGCCGTTACCAGCGTGCCCAAGTCGCGGCGTCAGAAGTTTGGATGGCTGCCGGATGCGGCTCGGGCTCTCGCCGTCCTGCTCGCCATTGTTGCCTTGGCCCGTCCTCAGACCGAGAAGTATGAGTCTTCGCTGGAAAGAGAAGGGGTCGCGATTGAATTGCTGGTCGACATCTCAAGCAGCATGGACATGCGGATGAAGCAGAAGGGCGGTCGTGACTCCTCCCGGCTCAATGTCGCCAAACAGGTGATTCTCGACTTCATCCAAGGGAATTCAGATGACCTGAAAGGTCGCTCGGATGACTTGATCGGCATGATCACGTTTGCGAGGTATGCCGACACCGTTTGTCCACTGACCCTCAGCCACGAGGCTCTCATCTACCTCACCGATGCCATTACCATTAACGATCGGCCCAACGAAGATGGAACCGCTTATGGTGATGCCACCGCGCTGGCTGCAGCCCGATTGGCCCGCCTCGAAGAACGCCTCCAGAAAGGAGACAAGTATGCTCCCGCCAAGGAACCAATCGCGAGCAAGATCATTGTTCTGCTCACCGATGGAGAGAACAACTGTGGCCGGATGTTGCCGCTACAGGCTGCGGCCCTCGCGAAAGAGTGGGGAATCAAGATCTACACCATCAGCCTGACGGATCCGCCCAAGTCACAGTTTGTGAAAGTGGATACCGAAGAGACGATTGAAGCCGCCCGAGTTCGCAGCGCGGCCGAGCGTGGTTTGGAAAAAATGGCCGAGATGACGGGCGGCATCTTTCGAACGGCCTACGACTACGACACGCTCCAGGCCGTCTATGAGGAAATCGACAATCTTGAGAGAAGCAAAATGCGTTCGACGCTGAAGACGGTTCCCCAGGAGCGATTCCAGATTTTCGCATTGATGGCTCTGCTGTTGGTCGGCACCGAGTTGGGATTGGTCGCAACCTGGCTGCGCCAGATTCCTTAGGCGCCTCGTTCACGTAGGGGAATCCGTGAGGATTTCCTGGTTTGACTGCCACAAGGAACTTTCACCAACTCCTCCGCGTCGACGAGTAACCTTTGCTAAGTTGATCGTTCCGATTCCCAGCCGCGGCTCGCAGCGCGCTCCGTGCTGATGTTGATCTGGTCGACCCAATGCTGAAGGAAGAATTTTTTCTCGGTGGGGAGCAGCTGTTCTTCCGCGCCTACGAGTGGGCGTAGTGAGGTAGACATCTGGAAGGTCACCAGGGCGAAAATGGTGATCCAGACCAAGTAGTGCCCGCGAGGTTGCCCTCCGAGGATCTTTCGCGCTTTGAAAAGCAGGCCTGCGACAAAGAGAAGGGCGACGGCCCAAAAGGTAATGAGCAGCCCTCCCAGGAAAATGGTGGAGTCCGTCGATTGGGAAAAGATCCAGACGACTGGCGCGAAACTGACGAGAAGGAGGCTGGCCAAAGCGATGGAGGCGGCCATGACGCCAATGGTGGTGCCAATTCGGATATCGAGACCGTTTAGGCAGCTGAAGATGTAGAGGCTGGGTAGGCAAATCAGCCCGCTGAAAAGCAGACCACCCGTAATCTTGGCCGGCGCGGCCCAGAGTTGTTGCCTGCCGAATTCCTGATCGATCGCGAATAGGCCGACGACAAATCCGAAGAGCGAGAGACAGAGGAGGCTGGAGAAGAAAAGTTTGGCGGCAATGGTAACCGGCTTTCCCCGTTGCAGATACGCCAGGAGATCGACGGGTTTTTTGAGGAGTTTGTCGATGGATTCTCCCAGGCCGAGAGTTCCCAGGGCAGGAAGCTCCGGAGGGGCGGGCTGGTCTTCGGTATTGGACATTTTTCGTAGATGGATGGTTAGAAGCCAAGGGATTGGCTCAGAGAAGTGAAAAGAGATTCGTAAAAGGTTTTATCCCGCCAATCCGTGCGCAGGAACTCGACGTCGGTGTATGGACTGCCGAAGAAGGGGCGCAGATTCCAGGAGAGCTGTGCTCCAACAAAGAGATTGCCCGCCAACCAGATGGCCAGGGTTTGGCGGGCCGTGGTGAGGTTTCCGATCTTGGATTGGAGGATCCGATAGAGTTGGTGGTTGGCCAGAATACCGGCGTAGCCGATGACGAGTGTGTGGATATGAACCTGGGTCCGATAGGATTCGAACTTCCATTCGTCCGTCCAACCAGGCATCTCGAGAGCCAGCATGAAGGCGATTGGACTCAGGGAACCAAGAAGCAGTGAGAAGATCAGGAAACTGGTGAGTTGGCTTCTGAAGGATTCCGCAAAACTAAGGCCTGAGCCGATCAATTGACCGAGAATTCCGTTCATGAGCCCGGTTCCGCAAAGGGTTGCCAGGATCAGCAATGGAAATTTGATGCCAACAAAAAGTGCCATGTCCGGTGCGCGCCAAGAGCCGATTGCAGCACCGTAGAGACCGCATCCAATAAGGATCCCGCAGATGCATAGCGAGACAGAAGGACTGGCATCTTCCTCGCCCCGAAGAACCGCAGGAATGGTCAGGGTGGGAGACATGAGATTAGCGGGTTGGCTGGATCACGGTTACCGCCCACCATGGTCCCGAGGTCTTTCTCAAGGTTGCGGCCCAGAACCAGGCGGAGACTTCCTTCCAACTCTGCTGTGAATTGGAGATGGTTTCCTCGACGGAAAAGCGAAGCTCGTTCGATTGAGCAAGAAAGCTCCCCGGCTTTTCGGAATGAATGCTCCAGCCTGCAGCGCGCAGGCAATCCGCGCTGGAATGCAGTTTACGGGTTGGACGCGAAACCCAGCGGTAGATGATCTTGTTAGGGCCGGCGGAGAAGACGGCAATTTGACCGGGGAACTGTTTTGCGAAGGCCGCCTCCTGTTCGGTTAGCGGAAGAGGTTCCAGGTAGTGTTCGTTCCACATTCTGGGCCAACCCGGGAAGTCGCCCGAGCTGGTTTCCGACACGGAAGTCGAGCTGAGGAAGGGGAGTAGTCCAATCCCGAGAAAAGCAATGGGAACCAGGTGACCCCAACGAGGTGCGACAAACGCAGGCGTTGACGACTGAAGAGAGTTCGAAGCTGGCATCCTCTCGACCAATTTGATCAGGCTCCAGACTAACAGGGCGAAAACAACCAATCCGATTCCCGTGTGGGACCAGTCCGGGAGTCGCACCATTCCCGATTCCTTGATGAAGAGCAGGGTTGCGCGAATCGCGTTTCCGAGAACGATCATGAGGAATCCGGCTACGCTGCAAAGCAGTGTCGGCTTCCAGGAAAGTTGTTTCGCGGCACAGAGCGACAGGGTTAAAAGCATGCCGACCCAGAGCATCTGGATTCCGCTGCAAGGAGCATCAACGCCAATGGTTTGGCCTTCCCAAAGCAACTGGGTCGCTTTGCGCTCGATTCCGAACCCAAAAAGATTGAGAGTCCATTGGGAGGAGGCTGCGGTGATGATTCGCAACGGATACCCCAGATAAAACTGAAGACTGGCGATGATCGGGAGCGAAAGGGCGAACAGCCCCCAGATGGGAAGATGGCGAAGTAGTGTTCCGCCGAGGGTGGCGATGATCAGAAGCGCAAGGATTGCTCGAATCAGGGCTGGCATGGAGGCGAAGCTAACGGCATAGATCAGCAAAAGGATGGATGCCGCAATGATGCCGGCTGTGGTTAATCGTAGTTCGATTCTGACGCGCCAGAGAAAGGTGCCGCCAATGACGAGGGCCACCAACCCCCACGGTTCGTCGGAACCGTCTGTCATTCTAAGCACATACCATCGCCAGACGGGCCAGAATGCCAGGAATACGAACAGCGGGAGAAGGCGGCTAAGTCTCATGGAGAAGTTGAGTTGGCGGTTTAAATTCGTGTTTGGAGGAACTCTGCAAGCAGACGCCGCTGGTTCCAGGCGAGGAATCCGATACCGATGGCGAGGAGCAAATAGAATTCCGGTTCAGGGACCGCTCCTCCACCAACCGCCTGTGCTGCGACCCCCTGAGGAAGCGGAGCCGGTTGCTTGACCTTTGTGTGTTCCAAATTCTCGGCCCCTTCCCGCACCACGTCATCGACCGCGACAAAGGAAGTGAACTCGGTCAGCAGATTGTAGGTCAGGCCAAGATTGGTGATCTGCAGTTTGGTCTCGGCTTCGAGGTCGGCTTTGGTCGGTCCTCGGTGTTGTTGATCTGCCCAACGATAATCAGCAATGGTCGCAATGCGGTCGCGGGCCCAGAGGTAAGGGAGCGCTGGATTCTCCTGATCATCGGTAGTTGCCGCGATTGTGAGCGTGCGGCGTTGCTCACCGGAAACCCCGCTGAGTTTGATTTCACCAGCGGGTTCACCACGCCATTTCCCGAATACCGTGATTGGTCGATCGGCAAGGACATCCGGCACGCTGGCAGGCTCGACATCATACACGTCCAATCCGCCGAAATCGATTTTGATGTCGGTCAGAACTGGAGCCGAAATGTAATTTCGCAGTTGATCTGCTTTCGGGGCCGCTTCTTCCGGTTTGGTCACTACGAAAGGTTCACCTCTTCCGGCCCGAGCCAGCCCTTCGATGAGATAACGGTTCACGCTGCTGCCGATCCCGAACGCGAACAGGTTGGCCTGGCCCAAGTTTTTTCGGACCACATCCATCGCTTCACGGTCGAAACTCACGTATCCGTCAGTGACAACGACGATGGAGCGAGAGATTCCACCACTGCTCGGCAGGTTGAGAGACGTTTGCAATGCGGAGACCATTTCCGTGCCGCCGCCAGCTGAGGCGGAATCGAGCCAGCGCGTTGCCCGGCTCACATTGGCTGAAGTAGCCGGAACGGAAGCGCTCTCAAAAACCTGCGAACTTCCGGCGAAGAGCACGATGTTGAATTTGTCACGTTTCTCGAGATCAGCGATCAGATCGCGCATCAGAGTCTTGGCCGTGTTGAGTGGGAAGCCGTTCATCGATCCCGACACATCGACGACAAACACATACTCACGTGCTGGGACGTGTTGCGGCTTGATGCGTTTCGGAGGTTGCACCGTGAGGAGGAAGAAGTTCTCTCCCAGTGCTTGGTCTTCATGGAGGAGCAATCCGGAAGCGACTTCGTCTCCCGCAAGACGATAGCGGAGAATGTAGTCACGATTTCCCGCGTTGGGTTCATACTGATCCAGCGAGACCATGGCCTGGTCAGGCCCAGTGTAGTCGATTTTGACCGGGTGAGTGTTGCAAGCCAGATTTCCAATTGGCATGCCGGCTTGGAGGCTGACGTTGATGTCGAACGTCGCGGGATTCTCGGTTCCTTCCTTAAGAAAAGGATTGGCGACCCAGGCATCAGCTGCAGCTTGGGGCGAGCCTACAGGAGTATTTGAGTAGCGGGGACCGACCACGGTGGGAAAGACGAATTCGTAGATTTGGTCCGTCGGCACCAAGTGCTCGGTGTATCGCAGGGTCACCTCCACCAGATCTCCCGGCAGAATCGTGGCCACGTTCATTTGGAAAACGTTCGGACGCTGTTGCTGAAGAAGCGATGCGGTCTTGTTCTCGGCTTTGGCTTGATCGAAGATCTGTTGGGCCTTCTTTCGTTCTTCGATCTTGGCTTGAATCGTGCGATCGCCGACTTTCATCGTCATTCCATGAACGGCTGCCCGGGTGGAACCGGGAAACACATATTGAGCCTCCAGTACGTTGCTGCCCGTGTTGTGGTAGGTCTGCTGGATCTCGATATCGGCGATGACGCCGGAGATCTGAACATCGACATTGGTTGATTTGAGGGGCAGAAGATCCTGGCCGGTGACTTCGGGATCGTCCTGGTTGAGGACGACAAAGTAGGGGCTCAGGGTTTTGTCCGTTGGCGGTTCAGGCTTGTCGTTGGGAACGGCGAAGGCGCTGGCTCCGAGGGCTGCGCCCATGAGGGTGATGAGGAAGTTCTTTTTCATAGTTGGTCGCTTTTTTCTCTGGCGATGTTGACCTGGAGAATGGCGACCGGATTTGAAGCGAGTAGGAACCGGGAACGAAGAGTTTGTGAAGTTTCTGTGAAGCAGGTCGATTTCCGCATTGAAACCCGCCGTTTCCTCCCAATGCTAGGAGCAGTGCGAAGCTTTCCCCTCATCCTTGTTCTGATCGTGGCCTTTACCGCGGGTTGTGGAGTGGATCGAGCGGAGAAAGCGGCCGATGACAACATTCTCATTGTCGGCAACGGGGGAGAGCCCAAGGCTCTCGATCCCGGCCAGGTTCAGAGTGTGGGCGACAGCAACATCATGCTGGCGCTGTTCGAGGGGCTGGTGAACTACCACATCAGCGACGATAACCTGCACCAACCCGGAGTTGCCCAGTCCTGGGAATCCAATGATGATTTCACGGTTTGGACGTTCTACTTTCGCGGCGGTGAACACGAGGGATTGCCAAAGATGGAACCAGCGAAGTGGTCCAACGGAGATATCGTGAAAGCAGGCGACTTCGTGTTCGCTTACAAGCGCACACTATCACCCAAGTACGCTTCGCCTTACGCCTCGATGCTGTATTTTCTGAAGAACGCTCAGGACTTCAACGAGGGGACGATCACGGATTTCGCCGAAGTCGGGGTCAAGGCTCTGGATGACTTTACCCTGGAATGCCGGCTCCGTTCTCCGACTGCTTTTTTTCCGGGCGTCGTAAAGCACCAGACCTGGAACCCGGTTCATCCTCCCACTATCGAAAAGTTTGGTGATTTTGACGACAAATACACACCTTGGCAACGGCCTGGAAATCATGTTGGAAACGGTCCTTTCCAACTGAAATCGTGGCGCATTAACGACAAAGTGGTCGTCGAACGGAACCCCCATTATTGGGGTGCCGACAAAGTGAAGCTGAACGAGATCTGGTATATTCCGGCCGATACCTACACCGAAGAGCGGATGTTTCGAGATGGCTCGATCCACATGACGTATATCCTGCCGCCAACGCTGATCGACTACTACCGGAAAAACTATCCCGAGTTCCTGCGCGAAGAACCTTACTCGGGTTCTTACTTTTATCGTTGTAATATCAACGAACCCCCGTTGGATGATCCGAAGGTTCGACGAGCTCTGACATTGGCAATCGATCGCGAAAAAATCGTCAAGTTTGTGACCCGTGGTGGACAATTGCCAGCCACAGCTTTTACGCCTCCGATTGAAGGAGTATATTACCCGCCGGATTTAGTCCGCTTCGATCCGGAGGAAGCTCGGCGATTGTTGGCAGAGTCAAAGTATGGAACAAATCTTCCCAAGTTTGAGCTGTTGATCAACACCTCGGAGCAGCACCGGAAGATTGCGGAAGCTATCCAGGATATGTGGCGAAAGAACCTCGATCTCGATCCCGGAACGATCTCGATCAACAATCAGGAATGGAAGGTATTTCAGGTCACGACCTTTGAGAAGAAGTATGAGATGGCTCGCGCCGGTTGGATTGCGGACTATGTGGATCCCACCACGTTTCTTGATATGTGGAGAACAGGGGACAGTAATAACAATACCAATTGGGGAAGCGAAAAATACGATTCGCTCTTGAAGAAAGCGGCTCTGGAGCAAGATGCCGATCAGCGATTGAAAGTTCTCTATCAGGCAGAAGAAGTGCTGCTGGAGGAACTGCCGATCATTCCCATCTATTGGTATACACGAGTCTATGCGCTGAACCCTCGCGTGAAAAATTGGCATCCGCTCGTGTTGGACAAGCACGACTACAAACAAATCTACTTTGACCCTGCCGACTAAGTTATGGTCCGCTTTCTGTTCAACCGTCTGATCCAGGCCATCATCGTTCTACTGTGTATTGTCACAGTGACGTTTTTTTTGATTCGCGCGGTTCCCGGTAGCCCGTTTCAGGAAGAGCGTGCGATTCCGGCTCATCTCGTGGCGGAAATGGAAGCCAAGTTCGGGTTGGATCAGCCGTGGCCAGTCCAGTTGTTTAAATACTACGGAAGATGCCTGACCTTCTTCCACGAAGTCGATTCGATGAGCAATTCCGGCTTCACGATCCGAGAACTGATCGCATCTTCGTTCCCCATCTCATTTCGAATCGCGATGGGAGGACTTCTGATTGCGTTGGTGGTAGGTCTTCCTTTGGGAGTGATGGCAGCTGCGAGGAAAAATACGTGGATGGATTACGGCTTCATGTCGCTGGCCCTTGTTGGCATCTGCCTTCCGACCCTGGTTATCGGCCCGGTTCTTTCGCAGTGGATCGGGATTCAATTGGGATGGTTTGATGCGGCCGGGTGGTGGGGGCCAGGAAGCTGGTTTTTGCCGGCGGTGACGCTTGGCCTGTTTTACGCCGGATATTTTGCGCGTCTCACCCGCGGCGGGATGCTGGACGTGTTGAATCAGGACTTCGTCAGAACGGCGCGAGCCAAAGGGTTGCCGGAGTGGCGCATCCTCGTGGTTCATACCCTGAAAGGGGGCTTGCTTCCTTCCGTTACCTTCATGGGACCAGCGATTGCCGGATTGATCGGCGGTTCATTTGTGGTCGAAAAGATTTTTGCGGTGCCAGGGCAGGGTATCCTCTTTTTGAATGCGATCGTCAATCGCGATCACTTTCTCATTATGGGCTGTGTTTTGGTCTACGGGATCCTGATCTTGTTCATGAACTTGGTGGTCGACCTGGCGCAGGTGGCAATGAATCCCCGTTTACGCGGAGAAACCCAGAAGACTTCCGACTAATCCGCTATGGCTGAGTTCGAAACTGCACCACCACCCAACGAATTGGAAAAAGGCTCGTCGCTTGGGCGAGATGCCTGGATTCGGCTATCCAAGAATCGGCTCGCCATGATCTGTCTGTTCCTGTTCGTCGGGATCACGATTTTCTGTTTCTCGGAGCTGATCACCCGACCTCTTGGCTGGTCGAAAAACCCGGATGCCAACGAGCTGACGCTGCGGTCGAAACCGCCATCGCTGATGGAGCAAGCTGCCGCTCCCGAGGACCTGGATGAACCAGGCCAGGAGATCAAGGGCACCTACTGGTTTGGGTCCGATTCGCTCGGTCGTGATATCTTCGCCCGGATCCGAGCAGGAGGACAGATTTCCCTCGCCGTCGGCTTCATGGCGACCCTGGTATCGATGACGATCGGAGTGATCTATGGAACGATTTCAGGCTATATCGGCGGAAGAACGGACGCCTTGATGATGCGGATTGTCGATATTGGCTACGCCCTCCCATTCACCCTCATTGTCATCTTGCTCGGCCTCGTATTTGGCCGGGCGATCTGGCTGATCTTTCTCGCGATTGGAGCGGTTGAGTGGCTCACCATGGCGCGAATTGTTCGGGGTCAGGTGCTCTCGCTCAAGAAACAGGAATTCGTTGAAGCGGCTGTGAGTCTTGGCTACGGCCATTGGCGCATCATGTTCCGCCACCTTATTCCCAACGTGACTGGTCCGGTGATTGTCTACACCACCCTGACCGTTCCAGCTGTCATGCGTCTCGAAGCGGTTCTCAGCTTCCTCGGTTTGGGGGTGCAACCTCCTCGCAGCTCGTGGGGAACGTTGATCAAAGAAGGTGCCGACCAGATGCAAAGCGAGCCTTGGTTGCTCCTATTCCCGGCCTTGTTTTTCAGCGCAACGCTCTTCTGCCTCAACTTCCTCGGCGACGGTCTTCGAGACGCTCTCGATCCGAAATCTTCAAAAGACTAGAGCTCACCGGCGGCAGTCAGGTCAGTCTGCATTTCGAAAATGATATGCAACTTGTGTCATCCTGAGCTTGTCGAAGGATCTCTCAATTTTTCTAAGGCGGCTCGAATCGGGGTTTCAGGCGACGGCTGTTTGAGAACTTACCGCGTTCCGTGATCAGTCGGTGAGATCCTTCGACAGGCTCAGGATGACAATGAACGGAGCTTC
>JBCDHN010000028.1:0-10332 GCA_038749915.1 Verrucomicrobiota bacterium
CTCGTTGATTCCGATGAAGAATAGCAAGAAAAACTTAAGCAATGAATCTGGAGGAGAGACGACTATGCGGGCTGAGAGGCCAGAGGATCAGCTATCTTCCGGGGCTTGGCTCGATAGCTGAGGGTGAGAAAGGTGACACAGATGATGACGATACCGAGGAAGATGTAATCCCGGTTCTGATCGCCATAGACGCCATTGACGACGACCACCAGGGTGACAATGGCCAGGGGAAGAATCTGTTTCAGAGCGAAGCCGACGTTCGTGATCTTGATAACGTGAACGAGAAGCAGTGGAAGTGATGAAAGAAGGGAAATGCCCAAGGCGGGAAGGACGGCTAGCTGTTCGTGATAAACGATGACGGCAAAAACGACAAAGAAGAGCGAATACGTCAGCGCGAGGAGTGAAAAGTGACCGAGGCGAAAGGCATCGAGGCGGCCTGGCTCATCGCGCTCGTTCATGACGAGGAATCCGCCTCCAAAAAGCAATACGGAGACGGCCATGTAGCGAAAGAGCTGGATAAGGCGACCTGCCGGACTATCGGCGCCAGGGACACCGACCACGATCTGGCGATTGGTGACAAGGTTGTCGAACTTCCATTCCACCGTTTCGCCTTCAACGGATGTTGGGGTGAGGCTGTAGTCGGCAACGTGTTTGGCTGGCGTTTCGCTCAGGTCGAGTTTGAGGTGAAGATGTTCCAACCTCCGCGCTGGTGGCATTACGAACTCGAGACGATCCCGACCCAGAATCGAGTATCGGATTTGGGCAAGTATGGGTAGTGGGGAAGGGGACTGAGGCGTCCACCGGATACCGCTTTGGTGGTAGCTGACGTCATCGGGTTCCGCGAACGATCCGTCTTCTTGCTGAATGGCAAGTTCCACGTCCCAGGCTTCGATCGTGCCTTCCGGAAACGGGATGTTCAGCTCCGTTGGAGCGTCTGGCGATTCCGGAAGGACGCGAAATTCGACTTCGCCTACAGCATTGAGCCGAAAGCGATTGAAGACCTCGAGCCCGATGCGCTGGTAGTCGGCTGCCAGGGCCATGTCTATTTCGAAACGTTCGATCAAAGGAGGTGCGAGCTCTTGAGTCGAAACCTGCTGTGGAGCATCGGTGGGCGTCAGTTGCTGTTCGAGGATGGCCTTGGCCTTCACCTGGTCTTTCACGCTCATGGTGGCGGGAAGGGCGATACTGGCCAGAATCGCGATAATGGTGACGACCACGAGCAATTCAATCAGGGTAAACCCGTGCCACTTGTGAAGGAGGGGATGTGTTTTCATATCCCCAGATTGAGATTCGCGTGTTACCGGCGTGTGACCATGGCCGGTGCGATTGGTGATTTCAGAGCCTCTCTTCTACTTTTAATCGTAACCGACCTCGTACGCTTAATCTCGATCAGAGGCGCCTCAAGGAGGTGAGAGGAAGATTAGGATTAGGAGGACGGGGAAAGAACTACGTTGCGGTTATGCAACTTTCCGATCTGTCTGGCGAAATTTCCGCACCACACTGAAAAGCTGGGCCCGCAAACAGCGCGGATTGGCGATTTCCAGATCGAAGACCTCTCGATTTACGCTGGCCCAATGCGTCTTGTATTCGGCATCGCCAGCCAGGAAATCGTATTCCGTCAATCCGGCGGCGATGAAGTCGCGCAACGAATAGGAAATGAGAGCGCGGGAGACCTTGTCTTCGGCGAATTTCGGGTTCCAGCCAGCCTGGAAGCCCCAGGCTTTGTTTCCGTAAACGAAGTCGTACTGCGCAGCGGCGAATTCTCCGTCCAGAACGAGAAAACGGAGCGAAAGCCAGCCCTTCGTGGCAAACTCAGAGGCCAGCCGTTGGTGGAATTCGGTAAACTCAGGGGTATGGAACGACTGCGCTTCTTCACCCCAACGCATCTGGTTCAGCTCGATCAGTTTTTCCAAGCCTTCCTCCAGGGGCAGGTCTTCGCCTGCGGTCAGCAAGCGGGTCTCATACTTTTCCTCCAGCTTGCTCATCGAGCGCTTGATCTTTTTGCGCATGTTGCGGCTTTTCGACTTCAGGAACGTGTCCCAATCGGCTGGAAGTTCGACAAATGGGGCCGGGCGGTGATGGATCAATCGGGGCCGAACTCCGAAGTCCTTCAAATTCTCGACAAAGCCCGAGATGGTGCTCGAATCGGCGCGAGAAACCGGCAGGTAAAGTAGACTCCAGTCGTCTGCCATTTCCTGGACCACGTAGCGGGCAAACTCCCTCACCACCAGCTCCTCAAAGCCCGGTTCGATCAAAAAGTCGCCGTAGTCGGATGCCGACTCGCTCAGTTGTCCCAAAAACGATAGGTGCCGGACTTGGGAACGGGCCCGTGTATGGCCCTTCCCGGCCATGAATGGGGCGATGCCCCGGATCGCTTTGCTTTCGGAATCGCGAGCAACGAGAATTCTGAGGTCAAAATTCTGTCCGCAGGTTTGTCTCCACTGCTGAATATATTCCCAGGTTTGAAAAACGCTGTTGCCGCCGCTACTCGCGAGGAGAGCGTTCCAAATGGGCTCTAGTTCGGAAAATTGGGGTTCGTCCGAGATCAGGTGTGCGGATACCATTGGGGAGAGTCGCTAAATATTTATAAAAATTACATTTTCCAGAAATTTAATGCAAACGAATTCAGGTTGCATGGGTCTGGAGACTCATTTTCGAATGGCGTGAGTTCGGGAGAGGCTTCTCGGCTGAGAAGCTTGTTTCGCCCTGAATGACGCCTCAGGCTTCCGGCGACACCGCCAGTTGGATCGGAGCTGGCGTCCCCATTTCTCGAGGCTGAGTGTGGAAGACGTAGACATCGAGGACTGCCTTGACGCGGGCAAAGACCTCGCGAACGCGACTTTTGGCCGATTGATGCATGTCCACGCTGGGAGCGGCAAAGCCGACCACATCCTGCTGATGATGGGAAGCGAGGAAAACAGCGCGGGTGACATGGAAATCATCCGTGATGATGGTGTAGTGCTCCTGGCCAAAAATCTTGTTCGCCCGCACCACGGAATCGAGGGTCCGAAAGCCGGACTCATCCTGAGTGATGGCCGTTGTTGGCACTCCCAACCCGCTCAGAGCTGCTTCCATGTCCTTTGGTTCGTTGTAATAACGAGAATTATTGGCTCCGCTGACAAGGAGGTGTTGCACCTTCCCCATTTTGAACAGCTCGGCAGCGGCCTCGACCCGGGTCGTGAAGTGGGCGTTGGGCCGATTGGGACCGACGTTTTTTGACGTGCCAAGCACGACGCCAACCGCATTTTCGGGAACTTCCTCAGCCGACCGGAATACCTTGTCCTGCGTAGATAATGAAACCAGGAGATTGCAAAAGATAACAAATCCAGCCAACAACAAGAACGGGATGGCGAGAAGGCTCACCATCTTACGAGATTTTCGGCGTTTCTTGTTTTCGGCGGCCACGAGCTGTAGGTGATGGATTTCCTCCCAACCGTTATCGGAGCTCACAGCGTATTCGCTGCTCCCTGAAAAATTTACACGGTCTGGATTCGTTGTCATGCCTAAATCAGTGATCCGACTAAACCTTCTGTGAGTACTATTCTTCGTATCTTCAGTTACTTGAAGCGCTATCCCGGATTGGCGTCAGCGCAGCTGTTCTGTGCCGTCGCAGCGACCGTCATGGTGGTGGTTTTTCCGAAAATCATAGCGGTTATCATCGATGATGTGATTGCGGGGAATCAGAGGGAACTGCTTTGGCCCATGATCTGGCTGGCGGCCGGTTCATTCCTGATACGTGAGATTTTCGACTCACTACGCATTCAGCTCAATAATACGTTTGAACAGCGCATCATATTCGATCTCCGGAGCGACCTCTACGAGCACATCCAGAAGCTTCCCCTGCAGTGGTTCGACAATCATCCGACCGGCGACACGATGACTTGCGTGAGCGAGGACGTGCAGAGCATGGAGCGCGTCCTGATTGATGGGATCGAGCAGGGCCTCATCTCGATTCTGCAAATTCTGATTGTTGGGACGATGTTGTTTCTGACGAACTCGGCCCTGGCCTGGGCAACGCTGATTCCGCTGCCATTCCTCATCGCCGGTGCCATCATTTACTCCCTTGGGCGCAAACGCTACAGCAGAGTTCGCCAGGTAACCGGGGAGATGAACAGTCTGCTTCATGACAACATCGCCGGGATTCGGCAGATCAAGGCCTATGCCTTGGAAGAAAGCGAACATCGCGCCTTCAACACGACCAGCGAAACAGTGCGAAAAGCAACGCTCCGGGTGATGCGAGCGTGGGCGATTTACAAACCGGGCATGTCGTTCCTCAACTCGATTGGCCGCGTCATCGTTCTCGGGTTTGGAGCATTTCTCGTTTTCGACGGCAAGATGGAAGTGGGGGAGTTGGCGGCGTTTCTCTACCTGGTCACCTTGTTCTTCTACGAGCCGATTACGCGGCTGCATCAGCTGAATCAATTGATCCAGGCCGGACTGGCTGCGGCAGAGCGTGTCTTTGGCGTGCTCGACTCTGATGCGGAGGTGAGTCTTGAATCCGGTGGGAAACTGGATCAGGTAACGGGCCACGTGGTTTACGAGAACGTGGGATTCTCCTACACCGGGCGGCAGGCAACTTTGACTGGCGTGAGTCTGGAAGCCAAGCCCGGCCAGACCATCGCCCTGGTCGGGCCGACCGGAGCGGGAAAATCGACCGTCATCAATCTGCTGGCACGATTTTACGAGTCAGACGCGGGCATGATCACGATTGACGGGACGGATATTCGAACCTTGAGCAAACGTTCGCTGCGATCCAGAATCGGCTATGTCACCCAGGAGAGCTTTCTCTTCAACGGCAGCGTGAGGGACAACCTTCTCATCGCGAAGCGCGAAGGAACGGAAGAAGAATTCTGGGAAGCGCTTCGGATTGCGAACGCTGCGGAATTCGTTGAGCGCCTTCCCGAACAACTCGAAACCAATGTTGGCGAACGGGGGGTGAAGTTGAGCGTTGGCGAGAAGCAGCGTATCTCGATTGCCCGTGCGTTGTTGAAGAATCCCCCGATTCTCCTTCTTGATGAAGCGACCGCCAGTGTCGATACCGAAACGGAGCGATTGATTCAGGAAGCGCTGGAGAAACTCATGGTCGACCGAACCAGCTTCGTCATCGCTCATCGGCTTTCCACCGTTCGCAATGCCGATCGGATTTACGTTCTCGACCAAGGACAGATCCTTGAGCAAGGCACCCACGATGAACTTTTGTTGCAGGATGGGGAATACGCGAAGCTGAGCAAAACTGCGTTTCTTGAAACCGAGTAATGATAGTGCGATTTGCTGTTCTGAGCGATTGCCCAAATGATTTCTCCCCCACAGGTGATGCTTTTCTCGACAATCCCGATGAAAGTGTGCGAATATTTTCGCAGAAGGTAAACCATGAAATTTTATCCATCCTTATTGATCTGTTTGGGCGCAGTGTTTGTTGGCGAATTATCTGCTGAAACCCAAACGTATTACCTTTCGGATTCTCAGTGGGCCCATTTGGCGGCGGGCGAAGTGAGGCTCCTTGATCGGACCAGTGAAGAGAGCGGTGGCAATCTCTTCGACCCGCTGTTTACGGCCAGTTACATCGGTTCGCGCCTGGTTGAGGGAGGAATTGAAGTGAGCAAGGTAGAGTTTTCGTCTCCCTACGAAATGCAGGTTGAGACGACAGAAGAGGGGCACAAGAAGCTGGCGGACATACTCGAATTCTTCAACCAATCCGTCACTGCAATTCTGATTAAAACCCGGGTGTTCGCCATTCCGGTTGAACTGTTGGGAGACGAGCGGCTCAAGTCTGTTTCGGGAGAGACGCCATTTTCCAAGGTGGTAGTTTCTGACGAAGAAGCGGCGCAGTTGCTGAAGAGCCTTCAGGACATCGAGGGTGTTGATCTGCTCTCAGCGCCATCCGTGACCGCCCGGAGTGCACAGCGCGCCAAGGTGGAAGTGGTTCGGGAGTTGTTGTTTGCGAGCGAATTTGATCCGCCGCAGATCCCGGAAGAAGGAGACGAAACCGAGTTTCCGGTCGTGCCGTCCCAGCCCAGCGCCTTTGAATCACGCAATGTCGGGCTCACCTGCGGTTTCATGCCCAGGCTGGAGTTGGATGGGTCCATCAATCTGGATATGGCGATGGATGACACGCGGTTTCTCGGGTTCGTGAACTATGGGAGTCCAATCTCCAAAGCCGCCAAAGGCAAAATCCTGGGGCGCACCAAGACGGTTGTGATGACGGAAAACCGGATGGAAATGCCGGTCTTCAATACCCGCCGGTTCGAGGGCTCGGTTCGGCTTCCTTCCGGCGGCAACGTCATTGTGGGTGGCATGGCTCACGAGGAGATCGTCGAGGTGACCGAGGAGCGCGAGTTTCCGTTGATCGGCAAAAAGCGCAGCTGGATGGACTCGACCAGGAGCGCGCTCTTTTTCGTCATCAATGTTTCCTTGGTTGATGCCGAGGGGAAGACGGTGAAGCCTTAGCGGATGAGCATCGCTTATCTGGGGAAGAACCCTGTCACGTTTGGCTTTCAGGCTGCACAGAAGCTGGGCGAAACCGACGAGATGATCGGCTGCGCATCTCACGCTGAAGTGTATGAGACGGTAGCGAAGGGAGATGCGGACCTGGGGCTGTTGGCTTTGGAGAATCAGCTCGCGGGAATTGTGGACGAGTCAACCCACTCGATCATTGATCCTATTTTGACCCAGGCGAAGCCCCTTTCGAAGAGCGATACCATCGTCCGAATTGCCCGGGAAGTGACCGTGCCCGTGGAGTTGTATCTCATGAATCAGAGTGGGAAGGTCGAGGACATTCGTCAGATTCGGACCCACCCGGTTCCGATGCGCCAATCTCGCGGTCGCCTCGACGAATTGAGCCTCGGTGCCAGGTTCAGTCGTGAGACCTGTCTCAGCACCGATGCCGCAGCGCAGGCCGCCAGTGAAGATCCCGAAGTTGCAGCGATCGCCTCAAAACTTGCTCCCAGCGGCTACCCAAATCTCAAGGTGATTCAGCGGATCGACGATCCCATTCCGAATGCCAATTACGAAAACGTGACCCGGTTCTGGGTCATCGAAAAGCATCCCGGCGGCACCATTCTTGATCCGGCGATGGTCAAGGCTTCCGGAGTGACCCACAAGATTTGCCTGCTTTTCAACTTGGAGCGGGACGAGTCCGGAGGGTTGGCGAGGTCGCTGCAGGTTTTCGCCGAGAATGGCATCAACCTCGCGATGATTTTTTCCCTCCCGCGTCGCGATCGATCCTGGGAATACACGTTTGTGCTGGAGTTCGAAGTCGAGGCCGCAGACATCGATCAGGCTGATTCTGCGCTCGAGGCGTTAGGTGAATTTGATGACTTTACCCTGCTGGGGATTTACCCCAAAGCCCAGGGTTAGAGGGCTTTCAGCTCATTCAGCATCTCCAGGAGGTTTTCCGTCAGCTTGACCGATGATTCAGGAACAAAGCGGGAAGTTCCTAACCAGGTTTCATAGCCGCCAAGCTTGTGTTGGTTTGGAGGAGGAAGGTAACCGTAGCCACCGTTGGCGAGTTCGATCATGAAGGTATGGGCAAACGGGCTCTTTTCCTTGATCTCAAGGCCAATCTCGACCAGCACCTCGAACGGAAGCGAAACGATGCCCTGATCACCGATGCGGATCGCCTGGACAATCACGCTCTCCGTTCGATTTGGCTCAACGTGGCGCAGCGTAGCGTTGGCGTATCCTTCGGCTTTGTGGTGGAGCCCTTCACGTTCCTTACGAGGTAAGCCAAGCAGCTGCTTGGCGTATTCGACTTGTTCTTCGGTTGCGGTTCGGTAGTCGAGGGTCACTTCCCGTTGCAGCATCGCCACGATTGGGCTGTCCTCGTAGGTCTCGATCTTTTTGACAGCCCTCCAGGCTGCGTCGGCCGCTTTCGTTGCCACCACTCGCACTTGCTCAAATGGCGAACGCGGTGCGCGCGTGCGATCAAAATTGATATTGTTGATGTCGCCGCTCGATCCATTCGTCATCATCGCAACGAAGTTTTCCGGCGGCCGTGATCCGCCAACCCGATAAGGCATGATTCGGGAAAACTCCCCAAAGTAGTCAGCCGACGCCATCCCGTATTCCCGGCCATTCTCAGCATAGACCTTGGGGATGCCGCCAACATAGTGAAGCGCGTAGTTGGCAATGAGACCGAGGGCTTTGCCGCGACTGGTGCGGACATCAACGACACAGATTTCGGGATCGATGGGGCCGGCTGGTTTCACGATCTTATCGCGGGGTGGATTCATGCGAACGGCGTCGAGCTCTCCGAAAGGGTTGGGATCCATGGTCCCGGGCTCAAGATACCAGCGGCGATTGTAGACTTCGGAAGGTTCCTCATCCGAGGCGAAGCCAACTTTGGCCGGTTCCAGCGATTCGATCGCTGCGATCATTGCTTCGACTAATCCGGAACTGCGACGCTCTTCGTAGGCAATTCGGCCTGGAGACGTGTCGCCACCTTTTGGAATCGTGTGGGCATGGGTGCCCGCGACGAGCATCTGTTCCGGTTTCCAGCCGGTCTTTTCAGCTACTTCCAGCTTGGCAGCGTCCGTCATTTCCCTCCCCACCCCAATCGCATCCATCAGGGCAATCAACACGCGGCCTTCCCCGTTCTCGAAGGCGACCGCTCGGACATGAAGCGGATCATGAACATATTCCGAGGGGCCCGAACGAAGCTGAAACGGAGTGACGGTTGGCGAAATATCGACAACTGCGGTTCCTGCTCGGAGGCCGGAATGTTGCTGAGCAACTGCGGGCGCAACGGTTCCAAATCCGGCGAGAAAGAGCCAGAGAAGCAAGTGGGGCTTTTGCATGAAGGTGAAGTCTTGGGTTAGGCAACGCGTCCGCTAACGAGTGAGTCTACCACACTGGGGTCGGCCAGGGTTGAGGTGTCGCCAAGATCATGAACATCGCCTTCCGCAATTTTGCGCAGAATGCGGCGCATGATTTTTCCGGATCGCGTCTTGGGAAGTCCTTCCGTGAACTGGATTTTTTCCGGCGAGGCGTGCGGACCGATATCGTTGCGAACGTGTTGGATGATTTGTTTGAGGGTATCGTCGGTCACTGTTTCACCGGTCTTCAGGGTGACGAAGGCATAAATGGCGTTGCCCTTGATGTCGTGTGGATAACCAACGACCGCAGCCTCAGCCACCTGATCGTGACCGCCGATGGCGCCTTCTATTTCTGCCGTTCCCAGGTTGTGGCCGGAAACGATGATGACGTCGTCTACCCGGCCGGTAATCCAGTAGTAGCCGTCGCCATCACGCATACAGCCGTCACCGGAGAAATACTTGCCAGGAAAACGGGCGAAGTAGGTGTCGAAGAAGCGTTGATGATCGCCGTAGACGCCCCGCATTTGGCCCGGCCATGGCTCTAACATGCAGAGATTCCCACGAACGTTGTTCCCGAGGATGATGGTTCCTTCATCATCGACCAGCGCTGGTTTGACGCCAAAAAATGGGAGCGTCGCGGATCCTGGCTTGGTCGCAATCGCACCCGGGATCGGGGAAATGAGGATGCCGCCGGTTTCCGTCTGCCACCAGGTATCAACAATGGGACACTTCTCTTTCCCGACAACTGTGTGATACCAGGTCCACTCCGGAGACTTGATCGGCTCGCCGACGGTGCCGAGGAGTTTGAGCGAAGAAAGGTCGTGGGCATTCGGCCAGGAATCGCCTTCTTTCATGAGGGCGCGAAGAGCAGTCGGCGCGGTGTAGAAGATGTTGACCTTGTGCTTTTCAACAATCTGCCAGAACCGTCCGAAATCGGGATAGTTGGGCACGCCTTCAAACATCATTGTGGTAGCCCGATTGGCGAGTGGACCATAAATGATGTAGCTGTGTCCCGTGATCCATCCGATATCGGCCGTGCACCAGTAAATGTCGCCGGGATGATAATCGAAGATATAATGATGGGTGGTGGCGACGTAGGTGAGGTATCCACCCGTTGTGTGCAAAACCCCTTTCGGTTTCCCGGTGGAACCAGAGGTGTAAAGGATGAAGAGCGGATCTTCGGAGTCCATTGGCTCCGGCGCGCAAACCGGATCGGCAGCGGCGATTGCCTCATGCCACCAGATGTCGCGTCCTTCCTGCATCTCTACCGGAGAACCGGTGCGCTGGACCACGATGATGTTCTCAACCGTTGGCGTTTTTGCGATGGCAGCGTCAGCGTTCGCTTTCATCGGAATATCCAGTTTGGTGCCCCGAACTCCGGTATCTTGCGTGATGATGGCTTTGCAGCTAGAATCATTGATTCGGGTGACGAGGCTGTCGGCGGTGAACGCGCCAAACACGATTGAGTGGACCGCGCCAATTCTCGCGCAGGCCAACATCGCAATCGACAGCTCCGGAA
>JBCDHN010000029.1:0-10270 GCA_038749915.1 Verrucomicrobiota bacterium
TACACCGCAGTGATGGCGATGTCGTCGACGAGGGCACCTCTTGAGAGGTAGTTGACTGGCTTTCTCAGGCCTTGGAGCATGGGGCCGATGCCTGGTGACGTTGGCGCTGCGTTGGACGGCTTTGTAGGTGGTGTTGCCGGTGTGCTGAGGTCGGGAAAGACGAAGACGGTGGCTTGGCCGGCGACTTTGCTATCGGGCGCTTTGGAGGCGGCGGCAATTTCATGAAAGAAGATTGTTTCGAAGGCACTTCCGTAAGAGCCTAAGATCTGGCAGCCTCAAAACCGAGCACTTTCTCGACCCCTGGTAAACACTCAATCCGGTATTGCCTTCAGACAACACACTCCTTTGCACCGCTTCAATCCATCTTCAGCAATTGCACAGCATCTGCGATCACGTTTCCGTCTGCTCCTTCCGTGGAGAAGATGACCGCTCCGGTCTGGCCTGCTTTCAGTTCACGGCGGCCCAGGGATTGGAAGCCGTTCTTGAGCAGGGCTGGCTCGGTGTGATTGATCGTTTTCTTTGCCACAACCGATTGATCGATCTCGAGACGAACCGGGGAGTTGGAGGAGCGGTTGGCGTGAGGTTGCCAGGAAATACGGATGTCCCAAGTGCCGGATTCAGGGATTGAAAAGTCGTATCGCGCTTCCCCGCTTCTCCCCAACTTGTATTGCATTCCGACGAAGCCCTTACCACTCATGCTGTCATTCCACTTTCCGGTGAAGGTTGCTTTGTCGTTGTCGATGATAATTCCGTCGAGCGTATCCGGCTCGACCCCGCCAGCGGTCTCTGTTCGAGTCATGGGCTTGAGCGCTGGCAGCGCGGGATCAGCGGAAAATTCGGCAACCAGATCTTTCCGGCGCATATTCCCGGGCAGCTCCAGCAGCTCGATCAGCTCCGGTAGAAAGCTTTGGTAAACGTAGCGCGGCGAGCATTCGTGTTTGCGCGCCACCGCGGCAGCTTTGCCAACGACGACACCCATCATTCCCCCCGTTTTCATGACCCGCACGGTTCCGAGCGCTTCATGAGTCACACTCACATTGCGACCAGCCATAAACAGGTTTTCGATGTTCCGGCTGTAGAAACAGCGGTAGGGAACCGGGTAACCAATCGTCCTGTCAACATGGCGGCCGTGTTCGGCTCTGGAGATAAAGGGATTGTCCGCGTAGTTCCCAATATACTCTTCATTGGGGTAATGAAGGTCGATGGACCAGGTGGTCAAAACACAGGCATCATCAAACTCGCGTGCGTTGACGACATCATCTCCGGTGAGGATCACGTCTCCGAGGAGCTGAACGGTCTCACGAGTCCCACCGACATAGGCCATCCAGGTCAGTTCGGCATTGGCATGATTCTTTCCGGTTTCATCGCTGCGACCGTAGGCCCCTTTGTTTTTGATCGCGTTCCAGGCGCCAAAGTTGGCGCGAAGGTTCCAATCCCGAATAAGCTCCAGATCTTCAAGTGGATGTTTTTCATAGCCGCTCTCCCAGAACCATTGCGCATGATACTTTCTTGGGTAGGGAAACCCGCCTTCCTCCAGATCCAGGGCCCAAGGCGTTTTTGGGAAGCTCTGCGCAGAATCGGCCTCATGCCAAAGCCACATATTGCTCATGCCCATGCGGATTCCGTCGAACATCGATGAATCCGCCCCGGCTTTCAGCCCGATATATCCATGACCTGTCGCATCGCAAAAATAGGGAGCATGGAATTCGCGAATCCGACCGGAACTCGTTTCGAGGGCAAGGATGCTCTGAATCTTGGAGCCATCCATGACGACATCGAAGGCATGGTGACCCAAGAACAACTTCAGGTTCTCTTCAGCCCGAGCTATTCGTTCTTTCTTGGCGTCGCCAAATTCCTCATAAGTGCCGGGAGAAGCAGCCGCCTCGTCTTGAATCTCGCGAATGATGTCGCCGACCGGATAAAGACCGCCGGGGGTATTTCCCATCGCCCAAACGCGAACTTCCGAGCTCCCATTGCCGCCCAACACCTTCCGGTTTTGGATCAACGCGACCTTCAATCCCATCCGTGCGGCCGAGATCGCTCCGCAGGTACCTGCGTATCCGCCACCAACAAACACGATGTCAAATTCTCCGGCGTCTTCAGGGTCAGTTGGCAACCCCAAGGCTTCACGACGCCAAACCGGGAGAATCTCCGATGAATTGTCGGGCGCTTCGTCGCTCTGGGACAAAACGATGGCATCGCAGCGTCCGCAGAACCCCGTCAGATCACGCAATCGCATTTCCACTTCGCCTTTTTCTAACGCGATCTCACCACCTGCCTGCCAGTGCCACTCCGCACCTTCAGCGCCAAATTCAGCCTCGAGCGCCGTTCCATCAATCAACACCTCAAAGCGACCCGGCGCTCCGGGAGCGTTCCACGGCCCCACCCAATCCTTGGTTCGCGCCCAGGCGTGGTAGGTGGCGGTTTCCGGAATCTGAACCGTGGTAACCGCATCCTCGACTGGAGTCCCCAAACCATGAGCCAACAAGTAGGGTGACCCCATCGTCTCGATGAATTGCGTGTCGAGCTTCCATCCACCAAAGTCGGTAAAGGCTTCGGTCTCGACGAGGATAGAGTCTGCCGCTTGGGCGTGGATGCCGCAAAGGAAGAGAGCAGCGATTAGCGTTTTGCGATGGGATTTCATGAAGGTATGCCCTTGTAGTACGGAATCGCGGCTTTTGGACAAAAAAACCTGAGCAAAATGATTCGCTCGATGAATTCGACAGGTCAGCGACGGTTCTGAAAGTCGGAGACCTTGGACTGAACGAATCCTGCGACGTCGTCGGGCGAGCCTTCGACGAGGGTGGAAAACGGAAGCCAGTTGTTCAGTCCCGGCCCTTGAAACAGCAAAAGCCCGTCTTCAAATCGCACAGCTTTGGTGAAGGCAGTCCATCCTAATTTGGTGCTCCCGACCGTTCCTTCTCCGATATATCCTTCATCGGTGAGTTGAATCGAAATCTGTTCGTTTCGGAAGGGTGAGTTGCGGAAACTCTGAATCAACATCCATCGCTCAATCACTTTGGAAAAGAGCAGCAGCAGCGCAATTAGGATGATAACAACCATCAGGATAGTTTCTCCTGTCTGGAGGGTTGCGTAGAAAAGGAAGGCCAGCGGAACGAGAAGAAGAATCCTGAGGATCTTGAAAACCAAGGCCTGCTTGGAGATCTGAGCACGCTTTTGGAAAATCGTGAGGAAGTGCTCTTCGGTGAAGGTGAATTCGAACTTGGGCATTTTTCTCTTCGCTGATTCTGCGGCAAGTCAGGAAAATCACCAAACCGCCCATGTCACGATAGCACATTTTGCAGCGATGCGAGCAGTTGACGTTTGCGGGAGCGTGGCTATGATCCCAACCGATTTTTACCCGGAGTGTTTTGGGGTGTGGCTGTCGCGGAATCGAGATCATCTGGTCATGCGACATTCTCCAACCCTCCTCGATTGAATCCCATCCAAACCGACATGTCAGACCAAACCGAACAGCAGCAACCGTTTCAGGCCGAAGTCCAGCAACTGCTCGATATTGTCATCAACTCGCTTTACACCGACAAGGAGATTTTCGTTCGTGAGTTGGTTTCCAATGCCTCCGATGCCCTTGAAAAGCTGCGTCACCTTCAGCTTACCGAGAAAGAAGTCTTTGATCAGGATTTGCCGCTCGAGATCAACATCACGACCGACGATACGGCCAAAACGATCACGATTGCCGATTATGGGATCGGCATGACTCGGGACGAGCTGGTCGAGAACATCGGAACAATCGCTCATTCTGGTTCGAAACAGTTTCTGAAGGCGATGAACGAGGACGCGAAGAAGGAGTCTTCGTTGATTGGGCAGTTTGGAGTTGGTTTCTACAGCGCTTTCATGGTCGCGAAAGAGGTCAAGGTTTACACCCACAGCTGGAAAGATGACGGCGAGCATCTCGTCTGGACGAGCGACGGAAAGACCGGCTACGCAATCGAGGAAGCACCGGGCCAACGACGCGGTTGCAAGATCGTGGTGGACCTGAGGGACAACGAGGAAGATCAAGACTACGAGCAGTTCTCAACGTCCAGCGTGATCAAGGGAATCCTCGAAAAGTATTCCAACTTCGTCCCCTTCCCCATCAACTTGAACGGGGAGCGCATCAACACGGTGGAGGCGATCTGGCTCAAGCCGAAGAAAGAAGTTACCGACGAGCAGTATTCCGAGTTCTACAAGTTCGTGGCGCATGCCTGGGACGAGCCCCGTTACAAGATGCACTTCCAGGCCGACTCACCGATTGTGATCAACTCGCTGCTTTTCGTGCCGAGCGAGAACAAGGAGAAGTTCGGCATGGGCCAGCAGGATCCTCACGTCGCCCTCTATTGCAAAAAGGTGCTGATCGATCCGAACCCGAAATCGTTGTTGCCGGAATGGCTGCGCTTCCTCGGTGGGGTGATTGACAGTGCAGACCTACCACTCAACATCAGCCGCGAAAGCATGCAGGACAGCGCGCTGGTTCAGAAGCTGAATCGCGTCGTCACGAAACGCTTTTTGCGGGACCTCGGCAAAGAGGCGCAGAGCGACAGCGACAAGTATCTCGAATTCTACAAGGAATTCCGCCGCTACATCAAGGAAGGCATCGCAACCGACCCCGATCATCAGGATTCGCTCGCCAAACTCCTGCGTTTCGAGTCATCGATGACGGATGCAGGCGAGTTCACCAGTTTGGCGGATTACCTGACTCGCGCCAAAGATGGACAGGATAAGATCTATTACCTTGTCGGAAACGATCGGGAAGCGATCGAACAGGGACCGTATCTGGAGGCCTTCAAGGCCCGGGGGCTCGAGGTCATCTACTTCGATGAGCCGATTGATGAGTATGTCGTTTCTTCGCTTCAGAAATTTGATGAGAAGGAGCTGGTATCCGCAGCGCAAGCCGATCTGGATCTCGGAGACGACCCGGAGCTGGAAGGCGAAGCTCTGAGCGAAGAGGAAGCCACGAAGTTGTGCGAATTCCTCAAGGAAACGCTCGGGGACTCAGTGGACAAGGTCGAGGTTGGGAAGCGTCTTGTCGATTCTCCAGTGGCGGCAATGAATCCGGAAGGCCAGATGTCTCCCCAGGTTCGTGAGATGCTGAAAGCGATGAACCAAACCGGCGCCAACCCGATGAAGGTGCAGTTGGAGATCAATCCGCGTCACGAGTTGATCAAGAACCTCGCCGCGAAGCAAGAGGCCAACCCCGAATTGGCGAAAATGGCCGCTCAACAGCTTCTCGATAGTGCACTCCTGGCAGCTGGATTGCTCGATAGCCAGATGCCACTTTTGAAGCGTGGCTACGACATCTTGAAGGAAGCGTTGAAGTAGGATTCCGTTCTTGCACATTTTCGGAAGAGCGAGCGCCAGCAGGCCCTGTTTACGTCGCGTAGCGACCGATGATCATAGCCGTGTGGCTTCAGCCCACGGTCCAGAGCAACCGGAGTATTCGTCGCGATAGCGACCGATCATTAGGAAAAGACGACGTCACACCGTTTGCGGGCTGAGCAGTCGCTAACGCGACGCATTGATCTCAACCAAAAAATACGTGGGTTAAAACCCACGCCTACCATGAACTGTCGCTACGCGACGTTAGGCTGCGCTGAGGCTTTGAACTTTGGAATGTCAGGAATTCAAACCGGCTTTGCCTCATCAAAATCACTCCTATCAACTCTTTAAGACGCTTTGGGAACCTCCAAAGTTGGGTCGTGTTCACCGGCTTTTGCAATGCGTTTGCCGAGGAAATGGGTCCGCTCGATCACCAATGAACGCGCGTTGTCCCGATCGTTGGCTTGGATCAACCCGATCGAATCGAGAAACCATCCGGCGCGTCCGTAGACGCCTTTGAATTCGCCATCTTCGTCAACTTTGAGGACAAACGGAGTCCCCTTATCACTTCCAAAGAGCGGAGAACTTCCGTTTGTCGTGTGAAATTGGATCGAATTGATATGAATGCCACTGCGGCCGGTGATTCCGATGACTTTTTCGCGAGCGCTGAGGCGAAACTTGATCCGCCTTCCGCCGACACCACCAATGAATGGAAGCAGGCCACGGGTCTCCGTCCGATCCGTGGTTTCGAGCTGCAGGCCGTCAATCACGTCACCTGCGTGAACATAAACAGCCGAGAGAAAGGTTCCCTTGGGAATGAGATAGGCTCCAAAGATTTGTCCGCCAGTTCCTCCAGCAAGACGGGTCCGTTTCAGTTTCATGGAAAAATTGAATTGGGTTAGTGGTCTTTACGGTTGGGAAGTGTGAGGAGGTCGGTTAATAAGTTAGTCGATCATAGATGTGTCGCAAGATTGATATTCAAGTTTTCTTAAATTCACGAAAACACAGCCTTGCTTGAGCAATTTTGCAAACCGGATGTCCATTCAGGACCAATGATGCGTTTGATTCGAACCTCCCAGCTTCCAACATGGGGACTTGCCCTGCTGATCGCGCTTTCCTCATCGCTATTTGCGGCCGACGAATCGGCTTTCATTCGTGAAATCGAGCCGTTTCTGGTCGATTACTGCTTCGATTGTCACGGCGACGGTGCGGACAAAGGCGGCGTGGCCCTGGATGATTATGCATCGCTGGCGGAACACCTTACCGATCACGAGCTGTGGGAGCGCATCTGGCACAATTTGCGGGCGGAACTGATGCCGCCGAGTAACAAATTCCAACCCACGGTCGAAGAAACCACCCAGCTCACAGCGTGGATCGAACGCGAGATCTTCAAGCTGGATCCCAAGAATCCGGATCCCGGTCGCGTCACCCTGCGGAGACTGAATCGCGAGGAATATCGAAATTCGGTAAAGGACCTGCTTGGCGTCGATTTCGATGTGGAGGACAACTTTCCTCCCGATGATACCGGATATGGGTTCGATACCATCGGCGATGTCCTGACCCTGTCGCCGCTGCTCATGGAGAAGTATCTGGATGCGGCGCAGGAAATTGCGAAAGCCGCGCTTCCGCTCGAATCCGGCCAAATTCCGAAAAAATACTTCTCCGGCTACGACTTCAAACAACCCTCGAATCCGAAAATCACGGCAAACTACATGCCGTTCGACAAAGTGCGCTCGGTCACTTCCAAAAAGTGGATTCCTCACGATGGGCGATACAAACTGGTCCTGGAAATGGAGATTCGAGGTTCGGATGAGGCGACGGAAAATTCCGCCCAGATCGAGTTCGCCATCAACGGGCAGAAAGTGAATCAACGCGGCCTGAGCTGGGACCCCAGCAAACGCGTGTATCTGGGAGCAGAACGGGAACTCCAAAAAGGCCAGACGGACATCACGATTGCGCTGAACCCGAAAAACCCACCGGAGGAGGGCGAAAATCCTCTGAACCTGAAAGTTCATCGGGTCCATTTGGAAGGTCCTCTGGACGGCTCGGTCAAGGAGTTCTCTCCGGCCTACAATCGCATCATGATCAATGGTCAGCCGCCCCATTGGGACGACAAACCAGGTCGGCAAAAATACGCTACGGTGATCTTGCGCAATCTGGCCAGCCGCGCGTTTCGACGTCCGGTCAGCGAGGAAGATCTCGGTAAACTGGTGCAAATCGCCCTGTTCATGGATCGCCAGCCAAACACGAGTTTCGAAGAAGGCATTCGCCAATCGATTGCTGCCATTTTGGCCTCACCCAGCTTTCTGTTTCGCGCGGAAGCCCAACCCCAGCCCAATGATCCAGCCAAGCTCGTTGCTCTCGACGAATTCGCTCTCGCCTCCCGGCTTTCCTACTTCCTCTGGAGCAGCCTGCCAGACCACGAACTCTATTCCGTCGCCAAACGCGGCGAACTGCGCAAGAACTTGAAGCAGCAGGTTGATCGAATGCTGAACGATCCCAAAGCCGAGCGGTTCTCGCGAAATTTCGTGGGGCAATGGCTGCAGGCGAGAGATGTTCCCACGATCAACGTTAATCCCAAATACGTGCTGCGGCTACGATCTAACTCCGATGCCTACAAGATCTTCAGCCGAACCCTTCGCGGAGATATGAAGCGGGAAACCGAAACGTTCTTTCATTACATCCTGACCCAGAATCGGCCGGCGACCGAGTTGCTGACCGCCAACTACACGTTCCTCAATCAGCGACTGGCCGACTTTTATGAGATTGACGGAATTGAAGGATCGCAGATGCGCAAGGTGGAGGTGCCCAAAGACAGCCACCGGGGCGGAATTCTGCAACAGGCAACCTTTCACGTGGTCACGTCCAACCCATCGCGAACCTCACCGGTCAAACGTGGGATGTTTGTCCTCGAGAACCTGCTCGCAACGCCAGCCCCACCGGCTCCGCCAGATGTCCCTGAGTTGGAGGAAGTGAAAAAGCAGACCACCGGCCGCCCAACGATGCGTGAAATGATGGAGATTCATCGCCAAAAAGCCATTTGTGCTGGTTGCCATGCGAGAATGGACCCGATTGGTCTCGCCTTCGAAAACTTCAACGCCCTCGGCATGTGGCGTGACGACGAAAATGGGAAACCGATTGATACTGCCGGAGAGCTGATCACCGGCGAAACGTTTTCAACCCCGGCCGAATTGGCCCAGGTGTTGGCGACTGATCGCAAGATGGACTTCTACCGTTGCCTCGCCGAGAAGATGCTAACCTATGCTCTGGGACGCGGAGTGGAATACTACGATGCCCCGACCATTGACCAGATTGCGGAAAAACTGAGCGACGGCGGCAGCCTTCGTGAAGTCGTTCACGGAGTGATCGAGAGCGTTCCCTTCCAGAAACGGCGTGGGGATGGTTAACGTTTCTGTTGCGACCGAATCAAGCCCGCCGACTTAACCTTGTAGATAAGCCAGACTATCAAAGATCGAAATTCAAGTAGATATCGTAGCGATCTCCTCGAATTAGGGAAGGAAGTGGCGGCACGACTCTCACCGCTGCCAACGCTTTCGCGACCGACTCATTCATCTCAGGATGTTCGGAAGGCTGCACGATCTTCGTACTGAGAATCCTTCCGTCCCTTGCAATCGCGATCTGCGTTTTGACGCGATATTTTTTACCGGCAGTCAGGACCGAACGCGGTTGAAACCAATTGGAACGAAACGCGGATTGCACCGTGAAGTGGTAATCATTGAGATTCTCGCCACTCCCTCCGCCCGCGGTTCCCATTCCACCTGAGCCGGGAGTGCCAGAACTCGGCTCAGACGCACCCTCCGCCACTTTGGCAGGGCTGGAAGTTGAAGCAGGCGGCGGCGTTGGATCCGGCTTGACCACCGGCTTCATTTCTGGAACCGGTAATGGCTTTGGCGGAGTCGGGGCAGGTTTCAAGGGCATCGGGTCGACCTCAGGTTTCGGAATCGGCCGAAGAACAGGCTTGGCCACGGGTTTGGTCACGGGCTCGGGTTCCGGAGTCGGCTCAGGCTTCGGGATCGTTTTTTTCGGCGCGGGGCGAATCGGCTCAGGCTTGGGAACCGGCTTGAGCCGTTCCAGCGCCAATTCTTTTCTTGGTTCCGGCTCAGGTATCGGCTTTGGCTCGACCTTCTTTGGCGGTTCCGATTCCGGACTTTGTTCGCTCGTATCCGGAAGGGGTATCTCGCTCTCGGGCTCGTTTTCAGCCTTGACCGCCTGCTGAGTCTCAGCCTGACGACTCAACTGATCGACATTCGTCTCCAACCAATGCGCGCTTTGGAGTTCGACCAATTCCGGAGCCGGTGCCAAAACCGCGATCGGGTCGGACATGGGGGTGTTCTTCTGAAAGAAGATGAACAGCCCGACGAACAACACCGCATGCACGACGGACACGACAATCAGGCAAAGCCCAAAATTCTGATCAACGCGATTCATCGCGCGTCGCCAGCCTTCGTCATCACACCGACCTTACTGATGCCGACCCCCTTGGCCACATCCATGACTGTAACCAGGTCCTCCACCGTCAGCTTGCGATCCGCCTTGATCAAAACCGCCATGCCAGGGTCCGAACGATAGCTTTGGCCCAGGCGAGACCTGAGCTGATCCATCGTCACCAGTTCCTTGCCGATATAGATTTGCTGCGTTCGCGTGATTGAAACCGTGGTAACCTGATCCTCACTTACCGCCTCACGAGAGGCGTTGCTCGTCGGAATGATCAGATCCGCGCTCTCGGCCAGAAAAGGAGCGGTGATCATGAAAATGATGAGAAGCACAAAGGCAAGGTCGAGCAACGGCGTAATGTTCAGCTCGGAAAGCGTCCCCATCTCGGTGGGTTGATGTTGAGAAGATCGGCGCATCACTCAGGTCCAATTTTCCAAATTTTTTCGACGGATGTCAGCCTAGACCGGTCGGCGACGGGGCCGACGAGATTGCTGGGCAA
>JBCDHN010000030.1:0-10217 GCA_038749915.1 Verrucomicrobiota bacterium
CACCGCGGCAAACGACATCAAGCGCCCGGGCCGGGGCTGGATAGTTGTTCCGGGTTTGCGATCTCAGCTTGGGTCCAACGATCCCTTTCAAAATCACGGCGCTAATCGGATTGTTCGTCCAGGCTTGAAACGGACGAGCGGGTTTTCCTTTCGCAATCCGCGTTCGGGCCTCAGCCAAAAGATGTTCACGATGAACGATCGCATCGACAATCCCCAGCTTTCTGGCTCGCTTACCATTGAGCTGTGATCCGGCAAGTATCAGCTTGAGAGCTTTGGGAAGGCCTATCAGTCTCGGCAAGCGAGTACAGCCTCCCCAGGCAGGAAGAATCCCCAGCTGCGTTTCGGGAAGTCCCAGCGACGTCACTTTCTCAGAAGTGGCAATGCGCCAGTCACAGGCAAGAGCAAGCTCCAGTCCTCCTCCCAGACAGGCTCCGTGGATTGCGGCCACCGTTGGAACTGGAAGCTTCGCCAATCGACCGAACACCATCTGTCCTTTCTTCGCGAATTGTTCCAACTCGGCGTCCGATGCCTCGCTCATGGTTTCAAGATCAGCCCCGGCGAGGAAGATTCCAGGTTTGGAGCTCATCAGAATGAGCCCATCCAGCTCAGGCTCTCCTTCCAACCAGTCCAAGTGTTTCCCAAGCTCATCGAGGGTCTCATTATCGAAGATGTTGGCGGAACCTTCAGCCCGATCGAACTTGAGAATCGCGATCCGGTCATCCCCCATTTCGAGTTGGATGTTGGGAAGTTCCCAGTCCATCTCAGATGAAGTGGGTAGGCTCTGGTTTGAGGATTTCTCGGAGGTTAGCATTGGTATCAACGTGAATCCGCCTGACCACCAAGCGATTCAACAACGCTCCCTTCCACGGTTTTCGCTGAAACCCGCTACCCTCGTAGCAACCAAGTGGAAGGGAACACGCCTTAAATTGTCATACAATCCGACATTTTGCAAGATTTGGACACTCATCGCAACAGACCTCACTCCGATTCCTTGCCTTATTTATTTCGTAAAACTTAATATTTCTGATTGCCTGATCTCTTCGGCTGAGGTAAACTCTCAGCAACAAAGCTTCAGTAACTTCGATTACGGAAGATTTTGTTATATGTGTTGAGGGGTTAAGGGGGCGGCGCACGATTTTTCGCGCGCCGTCTCTTTTTTTCTTCAAATCCCCAACCCAGCTTACTTGGCCAAACTCGCGATTTCTCCCTGCCAATTGCTGCCCGGATCATTCTTCTCAAAGAAGTTCGCCTGTTCGTTGAGCCAATGAGCCGGACCATCCGTCTCCGGGAGCTCTTTCAATAACGAGCGACACTTGTCCCAATTCTGCTCAACAAACGCGTCGAGAGCAGCTTCGTACTCTCCAATCTGATCGAGATCCACGCCACTGCCACCCACGGCCTTGGGCAGGACCAACTCGTAGATGGGATAGGATCGGTTGAATCCTGCAGGTCTCAAATAGCAGAGCTTGCGAACGATTTTCCCGGAATCCTTCATCAATTCCATGGTGTCTTCGCTGAGCAAGGCGGGCACGTGAAACTGTTTTCCCAATGCCTCCAACCTCGCCCCAAAATTGACGACGTTGCCGAACACACTGATATGAACCTGTTGAACCGGTCCGGTATCGCCCACTGCAATTCTGCCAGTGCTGATGCCCATGCGAACAGGCGCATCGGAAAGGCCTTCCGAATCCAATTCAACGCGGGAAGCGAGTTGATTGGCAATTGACTCGGCTGTGATCGCGGCACGGATGGCATGATCCGTACTCTCAACCGGCCATCCCCAAAGCGCGAGGACCCCGTCTCCGGCAAAGTCAGTGATCACCCCATCGTGCTTGAATACGGTAGCAGAAATCTCACCGACAATTTCCTGATTCTCCCGAAGTTGATGAAGAATATCCTCGTCAGTCGAAGCCGTTTCCATTTCGCGGGAAGCCCCTCGACGATCGCAAAACAGGACCGTGCACTGAGCCAATGTTGGTTGGAGCTGCCGAACATCTCCGGCATGCAAAATCCTTCGAAGCGCCGGAGAGAAATGGCCCGAAAGCTGGTCTTGAATGCGCTGGCGCTCCCTTGCCGAAAGCAAACTGGCCACCACGGAAACGATCAATCGCAAAAAGGGAACAAAGGCGACGGCCGATGCGCTGTGGGATTGACGCGCTTCGACATAGAGAAAAACCGGCCGGCCCCGTCGATCCCGATACAACCCCGTTTCCGAATCGAGGGTTGCGACCGGCAAAATCGCCACCCAATCCAATCGCTTCAAAATGCTGCTGTCTGAAATCTCATTCGAACCCGCATCAGAAGCATTCCACAGGTAGGTATCCTGGGCGCTCGGATTTTGAAGATTGATTTGGCTCAACAGGGTTGAGCTCACTCGGAAGTCAGCGCGGGTCGAAGGATCCTGATTGAGAAGCCTGAACTTCACCGGCTTAACCCCCGGGATTGGCGTAGGAATGGGGGTATAACCAGACGGACTGGTATCCGAAGAAAGCATGCTCCGCCCTTGGCTCGGATTGATCGCCAAAAACGCCACCGAAACACCAAGCTGCCCGGGAAGGGCGGTCTTCAGAAAGTCTGCCGCCCGAGTCAACAATTCCTCTTCAGTGGTCCACCCGCTCAGGACCTTTTCCGGAAGTTCTTGCTGCAACAATTTCAACTGCAGTCGCAAACTGTAGTCATCAAGCCCTTCCAACTCGTCATAGTCCACCGAGGGCACCATGCTCTGCATTTGCTCGGACGTTTGCTCTCCCGGGATCCCTCCAAACGGACGCATTTGACCCAGCATCTGCTTCAGATCACTTTGTGACTGCAGCCAGAAAAACGCGGTACGACCGTGAGCTCCAATACTGAACGAATCGCCAAATTCAAGGGACAGCGGCTCCTCCAGAGCACACCGTTGAGCATGCGGCTCGTTCGAATAGAATTTGTTGGGCTCACTTCGATTCTCCACTGCAGGAAGCCTCTCAACCCGCAGAGTCTCTCCTTCCAACCATGCCTGAGAGTGATTGCGATTCACGACTCGATCTCTCCACGGCACCCGCAACGTCGCCACTCCCTCCCCCGCCAACGGCTGGCGACCGATGGTCACCTTTTGTCCATCCACAATTTCGACAGACTCCCACTGACTCGGGTCTTCTAAGAAAACGGCAACTAGAACCATAGCATGTTGTCAGGACTATCGGAGGCGTCCTTGAGAGAGTAAAGCGGCAGTTTATCCAACTTCATACTTCACCTCGCCACCGACAATGGTTGCGAGCGGAGAAAGCGATTCCCGATCCAGAATCACCAGGTCAGCCGCAAAACCCGGCTCAATTTTGCCAACCTTCTCCAGTCCCAAGGACTGAGCTTGATTCCAGGACGTGGTTTGAATCAACTCGGACAACGGCTTCCCCGAGATCTCGGCCACGTGCTTGAAACCGCGATCATACCGAAGGGTGCTTCCAGCGAGGGCTCCACTCTGCAATCGACAAACTCCATCCTGCACCAAAACCGTCTGCCCGCCTTCCTCATATTCCCCGTCCGGAAACCAACTTGCGGAAATACTGTCGGTGATCAGCATCACCTGGTGCACTGGCTTATGTTTGAACGTTAGCTCAATCATCTCGGGCGAGAGATGAATCTTGTCACAAATCATCTCCAAGCGAATCTCGTCATCGAGAAGGCCTGCTCCGACAATTCCGATTTCTCGATGGTGCAACTTGGTCATTTGGTTGCAAAAATGGGTCAAGTGCTTTAAACCGGCCTTCCTCGCTTCCAGGAATTCTGCATACGTTGCGCCGGTATGGGCTAACGAGGTTGCTATTCCTCGATCCGTTGCCTCCCGCACAAACTCCACGCCTCCACTCATTTCGACTGCCAAAGAAACAATCCCAACCTTTGCGATCTCATTCAAACGATCGATCTCCAAGATATCGGGCGGGCGAACATAGTCCGGATTCTGAGCACCAATGAAATCCGGACTGATGAAAGGCCCCTCAACATGGACAAACGGAGTACGGGCAAAGTCCTGACGCTTCATGTATTGCGCAATTCCTGACATTGCACGAACCAAGTTTTCCTCACTCTCGGTCCAGGTCGTTGGGCAAAAGCTCGTGACCCCTTCCTTCAACTTGGTTTCGGACATGGTCCGCACCGCTTCTTCGGTTCCGTCCATTGCCGAAGCTCCCCCGGCACCATGAGTGTGAATATCAATAAAGCCGGGAACCAGATAATTCCCCTCGACATCAAAGTCCCCTTCGGACTTCTCACTAATGGCGGTAATAAGCCCATCATCGACCACGACGGTGGAATCCGGACGATCAACACCAGGAGAGATGAGATGCGCGTTGAAAAATGAAGTTGGCCTCATGGGAAGCGGAGCAACGTGGTCTGAGGAAATCAACGTTTGGAGAACAAGTCCCATTGGTGGTTCAGATCCTCTTGATCCGGCTTACCATCATGAATCACATAGCAATATCGTGATCGGTAAATTCTCCCGGGCTCAATGGTAAACCCTTCATCAACCATCGGCGCGAAACAGAAATAAGGCTTGGTAGGGTGAAGTCTCACGTGTTGGGGAAACCGGAAGTTGGTCGGATGAGCCAAAACAGCAATTCCCGTGAATTTTCCGTCTACCTTCCCATACATGTCTACCCAGTGAGGTCTGCTGTGATTACCGTCGTGCCATGTCTTACCCTCATTCGTCAAATAATCCCGATCCAATACATCCCAGCCAAGGACCGGGGTATCCGGTTTCTCTTTGGTGACCTTGATCCACTCCTTGATCTGATCTGAACTCTCGTCATCAAACCATTGGTTGCTTCCCCGAATAGCCATTCCTCCATAGTGATACTTTTCAATCTGGAGAGGAGACTCGGTGGCGCATTCTTGTTCGCTAATGACATCGAAAACGAACTGATTGTCAGTCGAGCCCATCATCCGAACCGTCCATACTTCCTTCAGGATCGTCAACGGACCTCCGGGAGCTTTCCCATCAATATAGTTCAACCGAACTTTAAAAAAGTCGGTGCCTACCTCCAGAACCTCGTCATGGGCGATCGTTCCCAGTTCCAGTCTTTGGTTCCAGAATTCCAGAGGCCTCCCTTCGAACTTGCATTTGGTCCAGGCGAAAAACAAGGCATGCTGGTGAGGGTGATCTTCGGCAAAATCGCCGGTCACAACCTGGCCGGAAGGGTTGTAAACCGGATGGATATAACCGCTCCGCCGGTAATAGGGATTCATCCCTTCCGGTGGCGATTGTACGGCTTTGTTGTAATGGAGGACCGGTTTTCCGTTCCACTTGAGAAGAATGGAGTCTTCGGTCTCTACACACTCCGACTCAGCCGCCACGCTGATCACAGAGAGACCAAGAAACAGGGACAAGAGGTTTCGCATACCCCAGCCTAGCGAATTTGAGCCAACAGTCTAGCCTACGGTTGGTAACCGCCTTTCGCTAAGCCAGTCCGGCTTTGCGGGCAGCTTTTCCAAGCTCTTCCTGAAACTTCATCAAGTCAGCTTCGGCAGGTCGATATCCCGGAGTGGTCGCATCCATGCCCAAACGACCCATTTCGTCGATGTACCAGGTCGCGGTTTCGCCATCACTGAACGTCGCTTGACCACTCGCCATCATTCCAGGCTGGGCAATGGTATCAAGGCTGACGGTAACATCGCCTTCTCCTCCGATCGTTTGGTCCGCAGGAGGTTCGTCAGGAATCAGTTCCTCAGGAGGACTTCCGGCATCCGGTTCAGCCGCAGCACCATCAATCTCCGCAGGCTCTTCGGGCTTTGCTTCTTCTTTCTCTTGCAGAGTGATGTTGAGGTCGCTAACGAGAAAACGCGTTTCCATGAAGGAAAGAGTGATCTCCAATTCTTCAGCGAGTCGTTTCTGGATATCGCCCAGATCCGCACCTTCACTGGCCCACTGACGCACTATTTGCTGCTGATCTTCGGTAAGTTGCATTTGAGAATGAAAATTTTCGTTTCCCTCACTATATGCAGGTGCAGCAGAAGAAAAACGCCTATTTTCGACGCAATTCGATGAACCACGAACTCCATTTCCTTCTTCGCCATTCCGCTCACGACTACCAAGAGCTCGTAAGCCGATGGCAGCAGATCGCCAAATCAGCAGGCTTGGAGATGGAAGAATTCTTCCGATCCGATGATTTGCCGCATTATTTCCTCCAAAAACATGCCGATTCGGACGGGTTTTACATTTCCGCGGGCATTCATGGAGACGAACCGGCATCCACCTTGGGACTGGTGGAGTGGGCGGAGGAGAACCTGGAGTGGATTTCGACTCAAAAGTGCCTCATTTTCCCCTGTCTCAACCCCTGGGGACTGGTCAACAACCGGCGGCACAACTCCCAGGATGAAGACCTGAACCGTTGTTTTGGTCATGACCAGCACCCGATGATTCGGAGCTGGTCCGGCGTGATGGGGGAAAACCAGTTCAAAATCGCGGTATCCCTTCATGAAGACTACGATGCCCGCGGCTGTTACATCTACGAGCTTACTCCTCCGGGACCGAGTTTGGGCAAAACCTGCCTCGATGCGACCGAATCATTCATTCCCCGCGATCCCGATGCTGACATCGAGGGAAGACCGGCGGAAGAGGCGTTGATTCGCCATGAAGGCGATCTCAAAGAGCTGGTCGAGGAAATTCTGGAGGAAGAAGGCGGACTTCCCGAGGCGATTGAACTGGCCATCAAGCATGCGGAAGGTTCGCTCACCTTTGAGACGCCTTCGGAGTATTCGCTCTATCGCCGCGTCCAGGCTCAAAAAGCCCTTCTCGATTCCGCGATCCGAAGTCAATTGCAGACCGAGGCCTCCTAAAACTGAATGCCCAGGCGCAGGGAACCGAAGTGCTCAGAGGCTTCGTCCCAGAACAGTCGGGTCTCGTAGTCGACTCCCAGAAACAAATTCGCCCCGAGGGAATAGTCGATTCCAACGCCAACCCCCAGGAAATCACTTCCCGGCTTCCTTACATCCGTGCCCACCCCAAAGTCTCCCGCACGTGAGCCATCCGGGAGAACAAAGGGAGAATTGACCAATCCCACCCCGGCGCTGGCAAGATCATCCAGATACTCGTGGCCCCAACCGAGTCGCACCTGAGCCGTCAGTTTTCCTCCGCCCACGTCGCGTTGTCCGGTAATCTGCCAGCCAATCAGCGAAGTCAGCGTTTCGTTATCAAGCTCCGCATACTCCAGATTGGCAGCGCCTCCTCCGCGCTCGGAAAAAGCGTCGGAACTTGAGATTCCGTAGTGCAAACCAAGCGTTGGACCATGCACAAAGCGGGGCGTTTCGAAGTTGTAGCCGAAATTGAGATCGATGACGTGGGATTCAGCATCCGTTTCACCGACTGCAGTTGCCCCCAGCAGCGTGTTGCGATCGGTCTCCAACTCCACCTGACCAAAGGCATAGTGAAGGTCTCCGAAAAAACCGTTCCGGTAGAAACTGGCGTAAGCGGACAGCGCGTAGCCTTCCGTTTCAATCTCACCGATCTGTCCCATATCCGTATTGGCATCCACGTAGCTGACAGCAAGTCCCAGGCTTAGAGTTTCATTCCAATCCAACTCCACTCCCACGCTCCCTGCACCGGTCTCCGTATCAAATCCCAGATCCTGCCCGACGGTTTCCTGCTCAAAATTGCCCACACTTCCAGAGGCAAAAATCTCCCAAACGCGATTTTGATCGTCCACGATCACCAATTCTTCCTTGCCACTTGGCTCCACAGGTTCGGCCGCCAGAAACAGCTGAACCGGTATCACGGCAGCGGTCATGAATGGGCCACCGGAAAGAAAAATCTCACTGCTTGGCAGCTCGACCGGGTCTTCCAAGCCCAAGGCAACCAAGGGATCGACGCCAAGGGTTTCGGCCATCGCGAGGAATCGGGAAACGCCGGAGGGTCTCGGTCTGGCATCGTTAGCATACAGTGGAGAGGAGGAATCGGTTCGGCGCGCCTGGAGCCGGTCCAATCGACCATTGACGTTGCGCGTCGCAATACTGGCCGCCCGCAGAGGCTCGGAGCTCATGGCGGCCGCGACGGGAAGCCCGGTGTAGACGGCCGACTGGATAGCACCCTCATCCACGAAAAAGACCTCGCCATCAATCACTTCCAAATTCAGATACCCGAATTCCGGTCCACCATCACGCGAAGCCCTCTGAGTTGTTCCACTGCTCTTCTTTCTCCGTTTGGGCTGATCACCGGTATTGCTTCCCCGGCCGCTAACGCTCAAACCATGATTCTGCAAAAAGGAGATGTTCTCTGGCTGAACAATCGCCGCATAGAGCCCAATGGATCCATACTCTGACTCCGAACCCTTGGGATTGAATCCAGCTGAAGTCACCCCCACGATCGCACCACCGGACAAGAGCGGGCCTCCGCTGTCACCCGGAGCCGTATCACCTTCCCGGTTCAGGGGTTTCGAACTCGACGAGAAACCAAGTTCCGTCTTAAGCGTGTTAAAATCACTGTTTCCGGGACGATCAAAATCCAAATAATAGGCTCCCCGATCCGACTTATCGGAAAAATTCCGGGGAACCAACACATCGATTTTGCTCTGCGCATACCGCTTGATTGCATTTCCATTCTTGAGGTTGAACCCATTTCCGGTGTCGCCATATCCCACAAATGTTCCCGTCTTTCCGCTCGCGTTTTTTCCCGAAATTCCCCGTGGTGCCACGCTCGTGATCGGTTGGTCGAGGAAGAGGATCCCAATGTCAAAGCCACTGTTTTTGCCTTTGTATTTGGGATGCCTGACTGCTCCGGTTATGGTTCGGATTTCCGAAGCGACCGTGGCTCTGGGGCCGAGAATAAACTGGTGACCAACCACGCCGGGAATACAATGGGCAGCGGTCAACACCTTGTCAGGAGCCACTAGAGTTCCGGTGCAGCCATGACTGATGTAGCCGACGGATGGAAACCTACCGTTGGCAATGGCCTTGCTTCGGGACCGGTCATCTCGAAGAGTGACTCCGAGGGCGAAATTGGGGATGCAGATAGCGAGCGAAATCAGAGCCAGCACACTCTGAAAAGCGAAGGGTTGAAGTCTCATGGTCAGGTTCAGGCATATCCTGACGCAAACCTCGAAACCAAGTCCAACCAAAAGCGACCCGATTCACCATGAAATGAGAGGTGGCCGGGCAATTTACCCACGACCAAGCTGAACTGAAAGTCCGCAGCGGCGGATTAGCGGGAGTAAAGCTCGACCACCAACTGCTCGTTGACCATGGGATCGAGTTCTTCGCGCTCCGGAATGCGGTTGAAAACGCCAACCAACTTGTCACGGTCCAGTTCCATCCAATCGGGCTGAGGAGTGGATTGGGTGAGGTCCAGCATTCGCATGCCCAACTGCTGAGAGCGCTGATTCTCGCGAACCTTGATCACATCTCCCGGCTTCACATGATAGGAAGGGATATCGACCCGAGTACCATTCACCTCGACGTGGCCATGACCGACAAATTGCCGAGCGGCACGACGGGTGTTGCCGAGACCCAATCGAAAACAGACATTATCGAGCCGGCTCTCAAGAAGCTGAAGCATTACGGTACCGGTGACTCCACGCTGGCTCTGCGCCTTTTTGAAGTATCCACGGAACTGCTTCTCCATGATGCCATACTGAAAACGCAGCTTTTGCTTTTCCGCCAACGCAACCGCGTAGTCGGACTGCTTCCGGCGCATGCTTCTGGCGCCATGCTGGCCAGGGCCGTAGGCACGGCGCTCCAAAGCCTTACTGGGTCCAAACAACGGAACTCCAAAACGGCGGCTGATCTTCTCTGTAGGGCCTCGATGTCTTGCCATAACTAAAAACGATAAGAATTAACGGTAGGATGAACGACTATACGCGTCGGGGTTTCTTGGGACGGCATCCGTTGTGCGGAACCGGGGTGACGTCTTTGATGGTCGTGATGTCGATCCCGATGTTCTGAACCGCACGAACTGCTGATTCGCGACCTGATCCCGGTCCCTTCACCTTCACCTCGACAGACTTGAGTCCGTGACCCATGGCCTGGCGGCAGGCATCCTGCGATACAAGCTGGGCAGCATAGGCCGTGCTCTTACGAGATCCGCGAAAGCCAAGCTTGCCGGAACTTGACCAGCCAATCACGTTTCCGTTCAGGTCGGTAATGGTGACTTTGGTGTTGTTGTAGCTCGCCAGCACGTGAACCACTCCGGAGTGAACATTCTTACTGCCTTTGGCCTTGAGAATCTTGGGCTTCTCATCGTCACCTTCGAGCGC
>JBCDHN010000031.1:0-10186 GCA_038749915.1 Verrucomicrobiota bacterium
CGCCACCCCTTCAATCGCATCAACTACCCACTCTGTTTCGCCATCTGGGGCATCCTCTTTCACCTCGGCATCCACCTCTTCATGCGCGTCGGCCCGTTTTCGTGGATGATCCTTAGTTACTATCCAGCGCTTTTTGGAAGGATGAAGGCGGAGGAATGAAGGATGAACTTCCTGAATCCTACTCCCGCCAAAGCCACTTCAGTGACTCCGGCAAAATCGCGCCGCCGTGCTTGCCGTTGTGGCCACCTTCGCCGTAGACGAATTGGTAGTCGTAGCCAGCGAACTTGAGGGCGGCGGCCATTTGTTGGTTGGCGAGGGGCCAGTTGCCGTGCTCGTTGTCGAGGTCGTTGGCACCGGCCTGGAGGAAGACGCGAATCGGCTTGGGTTCGGTCTTTCGGATCAAAGCGGGGTAGATGTGGCCGCCCTGGATGTTGGTGAAGCTGCCGACGTGACTGAGGACTTTGCGGAAGAGATCGGGTCGTTTCCAGGCGACGGTCCAGGCACAGATACCGCCGGAGCTGATACCGCCAATGGCGCGTTGGTCAGGGTCGTCCGTCAGCTTGTAGGATTTGGCGATTTCGGGGAGCAGTTCGGTCTCGAGAAAAGAGGCGTAGTCGTCGGTGAGCCGGTCATATTCAATCATGCGGTGGCTGCGAACGCCTTCAGGAGCTTTCCATCCTTGTGGTTTCTCGAATTGGTCGATGAACCAACCGGGATTCACGAAAATACCGATGGTCACCGGCATGTCTCCCTGATGGATCAGGTTGTCGAAAACGATCGTGGTTTTGAAGTCGCCCGTTTCTCGGACGTAATTGTGGCCGTCCTGAAAAACCATCACGGCGGCGGGCTGACTTCCATCGTACTGGGCCGGAACTTAGACGTAGTATTCTCGCAGCGTGTTAGGGAAGACCTCACTCTTCAGAGTGGACTTGGTCACCGTCCCCTGGGGCACGCCTTCCTGCCGCGCGGATTCCGGTTGGGCCGGGTAATTGGGCTCTTTCGGCTTGTCCTGGGCCTGAGCGAATGTCAAAACGAGAGCAACCGCAAGAATCCTGAGAGAAAGGCGTTTCATAACGGGAATTGTGGGCCGCTCCCTCACAATTTCCAGCCACATTTTGGACCGCATGGGAGAATCCTGTTAGAGGCTGGGCGACTACTCAGCCAACCTTAAAAAATCATACTCCGGGGACTCGACCCGGCCCTTCGCATAGTCAAAAACGGCCTTGAGCTCTTCAGGGCTGTCCATCTCCTGTCCCTGATCACCGGTCTCTTCGATCCAATCCTCGAGAAACTTGCTGTGCTGCTTCAGCACCAATGCATACTCGGGATCCTGGGCCAGATTGTATAGCTGGTCAGGATCGTTTTCAAGATCGTAGAGTTCCTCCTCAGGCCGAGTTTTCGCGTCCATATAAGAAGCCTGAAGCGGAGTCATTTCGCCATCCGCATAGGCACGGCGCAATTCGATGACACTGGCGTGCTTGTCACGATACTGGGCCTGATAGAAAGCGCGATCGTTCAGATAGTTGCGGATGTAGCGAAACCGCTCGGTCCGAACAGCTCGAATGCGATCGACCGCGATGCCGCAACGGTCGCGAGCGGAAATGACGAATTCCTGCGGCTGATGGTCCTCGGCAAACAGGTTGTGGCCTTCATACGAATCCGGAATCTCGAGACCACCGAGAGCCAAGGTCGTGGCCGAAATATCGATGCCGTTGACGAGATCGCTGCGCACAGATCCGGGCTCAGGGGCATCCTCGACCGAAGGAGGAAAGCGCACAATGAGGGGAACCTTGGTGCCATCTTCGTACAGAAACTGCTTGGCGCGAGGCAAGGGTGCACCGTGGTCGGTGAAGAAAAAGACAACGGTGTTGTCCCAAAGTCCGTACTCTTTCAGCCCTGCGACAATGGCGCCGACCTGCTTATCGGTTTCCACGACCTGCTCAAAATGGCGGGCGATGGCGTTGCGGATGACGGGTGTGTCAGGATAGTGACCTGGCACCTGGACCGTAGCCTCATCAACCCGGCTCTCAGACGGATATTTCGAACCTGATTCTCCGCCAAATTTGCCTCCGGCGAGTTGGATCTGCCCAAAAAACGCTTTCCCTTTCAGTTGTTCGAGAAAGGAAACATCGCGGCCTTTGAGATGCCCCTTGATTCCAGGACGCTCGAAATCAGGACTGAAGAGATCCTGGCGTTGGTATGTGAAATTGTAGTCCTCCTTGCTTTCATTGAAGGTCAGGTAACCCGCTTCCTTGAAAAGGGAAGGCACCGTGAAAACGCCTTCGGGAAGTGGCTTTTTCAACATGGTACGGTGGCGGTGCAGCCCATGGGTCGTCTGCATCGTGCCGGTAATGAGGGCGGAACGGGTCGTTGAACAAACCGGAGACGGCATGTAAGCGCGGTCAAAGCGAACCCCGGAAGCAGCGAGGGCGTCAATGTGAGGGGTGTCTACCTCGTCGTAGCCATAGCACCCCATCCAATCGCTCATGTCATCGACATAGATCCAAAGGAGGTTGGGTTTTTCTTCCCCGGAGGCCAGTCCTGAGAGCACGAGAACGCCGGAAAGCAGAAATAGAATGCGCATGAACTACGATTTCACGATGAGCTCGAAGCCGCAAGTTCGTGCGTTGGCAAACGGAAACAAACCGCTTCTTGGGAGTTGCGAACAAAAAGCTTGTCGCCCACCACCACCGGATGACTCCAAGATTTGCCGTTGAGAATCTGGGCAGTCGCCAGCTCCTCATGGCCGTTGGGTGTGGCCTTGATCAGCACGCCCTCGCCGCGTTCGCCGATGACGAGCAGCAACCCGGAATCCGCCAGCAGCAATACCTGGCCTTTGCCATAGCGGCCGCCTTTCCAATTCAGCTCACCAGTTTCCAGGTTGGTCGAGCTGAAAATCGAACCGGCGAATCCGTAGGCATGGCCATCGTGAACCACAAAATCGTTGAAGTCGGATTTCCACTTCAGGTTGGTCCAGACTTCTTCCGCCGCCAACCCAGATTCGGTTTTGCTGAGGCGAATCCTACGACTTCCAGTTCCGGTATCGGTCGCAATGACGATGGAATCACCATCGATGACCTGGGGCTGTAGCGCACGATAACCGCTATGCGGCCATTGGTAGTCGAGACGAATCTCCAACGTCTCCGGGTCGAGAACTTTCAACCCTTCGTTCGTTGCCATGAGGATCACTTCTTCACCTGCGACCCTCGCTGATTGCGGCGAGGAGTAGGACTGATCTCCATCCCGGGCAGACCGGCTCAATTCACCAGACACAGCGTCGAACCCCAGCGTGCCGAGATTCTCTTTTCCGCCGGCGTGGACGACAACGAGTCCGTTCGTCACCAACGGCGAGCTGCTGAATCCCCACATTGGCGGCTTCCGATCGGCGGCTTCTCCGATGTCGGTCACCCAAATAATGTTGCCATCAACGGGATTCGCGCAGAGCAGCTTCCCCGTCGCGCTCAACGCAAAAATTCGATCATCCGCCAGCTGGGGCGTTGCTCTCGGGCCGGGCCCGCCCATTGGATCGTCAAATCGGCCCTCAATTCGACTGGACCAGATTTCGACGCCGGAGTCCGCGTGGTAGCAGGTGAGAAACTCGTCCGGTCCGCGTTGTTCCTGGGTAAAGAGAAAATCGCCCTGAACCGCAAACGACGACCAGCCCGGCCCAATCGGAATTCTCCAGATTTCCTCCGGCGCTGAATCGGACCAATCGGCCGAAAACTGAACCCCACTTTGCCGACCATCGCGATTTGGCCCGCGAAATCCCGGCCAAGCCGACTTCGCCGAGACATCCGCCGTTTTCGGCGAGTCCTCACCCGGGCCAACCCGAGCAGCCAGCATTTGTTCCTCCGCCGTTGGCGTCCAGCGCCAGCGAAACTCCTGCTTCCCATCGCCCCACATACCTTCATTGCGCAACAGAATCGAAAACCCAAACGCAATGGCGCAAATCGCGATCGCCGCCGGCATCCTCGCGGGATGGAGCCAGCGATGCACTAGAGTCAAACCAACGGCAAATCCCAGAATCCCCATCGGAATCGTCAGGAAAATCATGCCCGGCCCCTGCATCGTGGAATCGAGCAAGAACGTCGTGATCACCGCGGCAAGCAGAAATCCACCGGCTCCCCACCACTTCTCCCGCCAATTCGCCCCACTCGCAACAAACCACCAAATCAGAATCGCCAAACCGCAAACCATCGGGCCAAACGCCGCCGACATCCAGACCGCTTCAGTGGGCTCTTTGATAATGGTCGTCAGCGACCGAAGCACAATCGTGAGAACAGCCAGAACGACCAACGGGATGATTCGAAACGGAGCCATGATCGTAAAGCCTGCATCAACCTGTCACAAACTTCCACCCGGAAGAAGGCTGGTTCGCGGCAACGGTCCCGGAATGATCCCGCACGAAGGCAAAAAGGTTTGTCAATCCGACTTCACCGCACCTAACCTGCCTCCGTTCAACTTGTGCAGGCATGAGCGACGAAACTTCTCCCGAATCCACCCGGACAATGCTCAATACCGACGGGATCTCTCCGTCAGTTACGAAAAGCTCGGGGATGTGAAGCTGCAGTTGGGCCAAACCGAAGCCGCCCTCGGACATTACGACGCGGCCTTGAATGTCGCCGAGGAGTTGGTACGGCTCGACCCGGACAATGCAGAATACCGCCGAGATCTCTGGGTTTCACATTGGAATTTTGCCAAGGTTTACGAGAAGCTGAACCGCAAAGCGGACGCAGCCGAGCAATTTGGGAAGGTGATCGAGCAATTGAATGCAATGAAGGAGAAAGGGATTCTGGCGCCGGTGGATGAGAAATGGATCGCGGAGGCGGAGAAACGGATGGCCGCGCTGGAGCCGGGTCAATGACACCCAATCCCGTTGGGATTGCGCACCAACAGCCTGGGGTTGGCGCAGTGCAACGGAGCCTACCCCAGGGAACCCGGACCGAACTCGCGATCAACCACAACGTGGTTGCGGAATCGCGCGATGACCGGACGATTCCGCAATCCCTTCAGGATTGGCATTTCTTGGCGAACCGGAACCCAGGCAAGCCTCCGTTTCACTCCAGCAACCTTGGGCTCAACGTGCACAATCCCGTTGGGATTGGATTTTGGCCATTACGACGTGGACTTGAAGCTGCGTGAGGAGTTCGTTCGGCTCGATCCGGACCATGCACCATACCGTCGGGATCTAGCCGTTTCCCACGCGAAATTGGGTGGGGTTTATGAGCAAGCGGGCGAACCGGCCAAGGCAAAGCGAACGTATTTTAAGGTGGTGGAGATTTTCGAAAAGATGAACGCGGATGCGATTTCGGTGCAATGAGGCGCATACCGTCCCCAAAAATCCAATCCCAACGGGATTGCGCAAAATGTAGATTCGAGTGGCACTCGAATCCCGGACTGCTCTGCCAGCCACGATTACCAATCGTGGCTACGTGCCCGGCGCGATCAACCACAACGTGGTTGCGGAATCGCACTATGAACGGACGATTCCGCAATCCCTTCACGATTGGCATTTATTGGCAAACCGGAACCCAGGGTAGCCTCCGTTTCACCCCGGCACCCCCGGGGCTCAACCTGCGCAATCCTGTTGGGATTGGATTTTGGCCATTACGAGGCGGCCTTGAAGGTGCGTGAGGAGTTGGTCCAACTCGATCCGGACCATGCACCATACCGCCGGGATCTGGCCGTTTCCCACGAGGGGAGGAAGCCATGAAGGACATGAGTTTCAAATCCGGCTGGAGTCCCTGGCTTCATGAACTTCATGCCCTTCATGGTGAACACGATGTCGGCAGAGGATGATCTCAGTGAGCTTCATCGAGGGCGCGTTCATCCCTCTCGTTCCGGCTTTGCTTTCGCCCCGTTCCCCGGTTGTCAATCGGCGCTGCTGAGGTAATGCTAAGTGCATAGCATCATGGCCAAAACGGAATCATCACAGAATCGCAAGACGCTCGATGAGCGCAACCAAATGTCAGACCTGGAACGGTTGCGGCATTCGACCGCGCACGTCATGGCTACTGCGATTCTGAAAATTTGGCCCGATGCCCAATTCGCTTATGGACCACCGATCGATCACGAGGTTTACGGGTTCTACTACGACGTGGATCTGAAGCATCGCATTTCGCCGGACGACTTCGAGAAGATCGAGGCGGAGATGAAGAAGATCGTGAAGGAGAACCAGACGTTCGAGAAAATGGAGGTGAGCCGGGAGGAAGCGCTGGAGCTGGCGAAAAGCGGTCGTTTGGGCGGTCTGACGGAGCGCGACACGCCTTCCCAATTCAAGATCGATCTTTTGGAGGATATTCCTGAGGGTGAAGAGATCTCGATCTACAAGAACGGCGATTTTTGGGATTTGTGCGCCGGGCCCCATGTTGGCCGGACGGGCAACTGCAAAGCCTACAAGCTGCAAAGCGTGGCGAGCGCCTTTTACAAGGGCGACGCCAATAATCCCCAGCTTCAGCGGATTTACGGAACGTCGTTCAAAAACAAAACCCTGCTGAATGAACATCTCGAGCGGGTGGAAGAAGCGAAGCTGCGAGACCACCGCAAACTCGGCAAGGAACTGGAATTGTTCAAGATCGACGACCAGGTCGGCCAGGGACTTGTCCTTTGGCTTCCGAACGGAGCCATCGTGCGCCAGGAACTCCAAAACTTCATTGGTGAAGAGCTGGAGCGCCAGGGCTACTCCCAGGTCTTCACGCCACATATTGGAAAGCTGGATCTGTATCGCACCTCCGGGCATTTTCCCTACTACGAGGACTCGCAGTTCGTGCCCGTGGTCGAGCGCGATGCGCTCAACAAGCTGGCGGATGACGGTTGCTCCTGTGCCGAGCTGCAGAACGCCCTGAAAGACGGCGACGCCGATGGCTTTTTGCTGAAGCCGATGAATTGCCCCCACCACATCCGGATTTTCGATTCGAGCCCGCATTCGTATCGTGATTTGCCGGTTCGACTGGCGGAGTTCGGCACGGTGTATCGCTGGGAGCAATCCGGCGAGCTGGGCGGCATGACGCGGGTGCGTTGTTTCACCCAGGATGACGCCCACCTTTTCGTGACGCCGGAACAGCTTGATGAAGAAGTTCAGGGCTGCCTTGAGCTGGTCAAAATCGTGCTGGGGACGCTCAACATGAACGACTACCGCGTCCGGGTGAGTTTGCGCGATCCGGAAAGCGACAAGTATGTGGGTGATCCCGCAAATTGGGACAAAGCCGAGAACGCGCTTCGCAAAGCGGCGGAGTCGCTCGGAAAACCGTTCACCGAAGAGCCGGGAGAGGCCGCCTTCTACGGTCCGAAAATTGATTTTGTGGTCAAAGACGTGATTGGCCGCGAATGGCAGCTCGGAACGGTTCAGGTCGATTATAACCTGCCGGAGCGCTTCGATTTGAGCTACATCGGCGCTGATAACGAGAAGCACCGCCCCGTCATGATCCACCGCGCACCCTTCGGCAGCATGGAACGCTTTGTTGGTGTTTTGATCGAACACTTTGCGGGACATTTCCCCACCTGGCTGGCACCGGAACAGGTTCGGATTTTGCCAATCAGCGAGAAGTTCAACGACTATGCCGCGGAAATTGAGGCCAAGCTCAAAGCCGCCAAGGTTCGGGTGAATCTCGACACCACGAGCGAGAAGGTCGGCGCCAAGATTCGACTCGCCCAATTGGCCAAGGTTCCCTACATGCTGATTGCCGGCGCCAAGGAGCAGGAAGCCGGGGAGGTTTCTGTCCGCCATCGCAATCGAGGGGATGAGGGACAGCTCGCGGTCGATGCGTTTGTTGAGAAAGTCGTCACCGAGGTTCAGGAGCGCTCGATTTGACTCTGAGTTCTGACCATTCTGCCTTATGGTCGAAGATTAGCGGTGTTTTGACACCGAATGAGACATATCGGGGAGCGGCCCGAAAGATTCACCTTGCTCCCCACCCAAAAACTCCGTATATGTTCCCTCAGGAACCCAGGAGTGAGAGGCCGCAAGGCTTGCTCTCCAAGCCATGAGCACACACAGCTTAGGTTGGGATCCGAAGATTTTTGATGACCTCTCGGAAAAACACATCACCGACTCCCTCCAGCCTACACCGCAATGCTCTTCCCGCGGTTTCGCTTGGAGCGTAATGCATGGCTAATCGGCTCCATGGTGACGTTTCCGCTCCCTGTTTCCAGGGAACAACAGGCAGACAGTTTCCTCACTTCATGGAAATGCGCGCACTCACTGTTTAATGGTGCCACTTTGCTGACTTTCTTTCGTCTATGACACTAACACTGAACTCCAACCCATAACTCCTATCGCTAAGAAAAAACGGAAATTTAATCGACCACGCCGCGACATGACGCGGCTGAATGAACGCATTCGCGCACCCAAAGTGCGGGTGGTCTACGAGAGTATTAACATGGTCCTTCCCACCAAAGAAGCCTTAGGCAAGGCAAAAGCTTTGGGGCTGGATCTTGTGGAAATCGCGCCCAATGCCGATCCACCGGTTTGTAAAATTGTCGACTACGGCAAGTACAAATACGATCTCTCAAAGCAGCAAAAGGCTGCGCCAAAGACGAAAAACAAGACAAAGGAAGTAAAGTTTCGCATCAACATCGGTGATCACGACTACGAGATCAAGATGACCCGAGCGGAGGACTTTCTCGATCACGGGGACAAACTGCGCATCCAGCTTCAATTTCGAGGCCGGGAAAATGCCCACCGTGAACTCGGGTTTGAACTCATGAAGCGAATTGCGGAAGACCTCAAAACGATGGCCAAGGTCGATATCGAGCCCAAGCTCAGTGGTCGCCAGATTGTCATGATGATGTCGCCGCTCCCCGAAGCTCAGCGCGAACGCAAGTTTCGCGTCGAGATCCCGGACGACTACGTGGATGAGGATGAATTTCACGATGATGACGAAGAGCATCACGATGATCACGATCACCACGAGGAGGAGGGACACGACTTCGAGGCTCAGGAAGAAAAGGCTACGAAACCAGAGAAAAAGGCCGTCGCCTCTTAATCGACTACCTCTACTTCCATTGTCGGACGAGGGAACTACCGGAGGTTCGATCTGAAATCACGACCAGGGTGTATTCCAAATCGCCGACGGTCGCCTTCGACTCGATACGGACGGCGCTGCCTTCCAACGTAAACAGTTGGCCCAATTCCTGGGTGCGTTCCGCGGGGATTCCGAGGACAGCGACAGCGTCCTGCACATTGTCGCTTTCGTAAATAGTGTCGTCAGATGTTCCCAGAATCTCATCCGGTCCATTCCGGGTCTGCACGAATCGCTCCGCATTCGTGATCGGCACTCCGGCAAAGGCGTGAATGACATCGGCACTGGCCGCGTTCACATCGATTTCGCCATCCCCATAGAGGGTGAAAACTTCGCGCCAATCGGGCTTCACCTTTGCCACAGCATCAAATCCACGGACAAGCAGCAGTTCCTCCAAGCTGGTGAAAGCGGCGTTTCTTGGAAACTGCTCATAGCCGAGACTGGCGTAATACTGGTTTTCGGCTCCCCGACTTCGGGCATCATCATCGGTATCTATCCAGTCGGCCAAGCCTTCAGAAGCAATCGTTGCCTCATCAGCGCTCAGCCCCCAGACCACAAAAAGATCGTAGAGCGCGGCTGCCGTGGAGTCCTCCGACGCATTGTTGATGAATATCCGCCCTTGCTCGCTGGTAACGGTGACGTCAAGCCGATAGCCGCCTTCAAGCTCCTGATGGAGCACTGTATCGGTGGTTTCTATGTCCGGGTGCTGCCCCAATGCGATCCCGGATTCAGCAATCTGTCGCGCTTTGAAGCGCTTCGCCGCTTGCAACGACTCGTCAGCAGTATGGCTCGCCAGCTCAACCACTCCGACCATTGCCAGTGAAATCAAAACTATCGCGGCAAGCACCATCATGAGTGCCGCGCCCGATTGCGATTCCAGGTGAGAAGGACGCGACGTCATTGCGCTCCGCCTCCTCCCCCTGCTGGCGCTGCTCCTCCACCACCCCCGGCGTTTCCTCCCCCGCCAGCTGGACCACCACCACCGCCTCCGCCAGCGTTCCCGCCATTTCCTCCCCCACCAGCCGGACCACCACCGCCTTGTCCGCCGCGACCGCCATTGCCGCCACCCTGTTGAGGCCCACCACCTCGTCCTCCGCCCGGAGGTCGCTGCGGTCTTCCCTTTCCGCCGTTCCCGGCTCCGGGAGGGCGTCTGCCTCCGGCGGCGC
>JBCDHN010000032.1:0-10175 GCA_038749915.1 Verrucomicrobiota bacterium
ATTGGAGGAATGTGGAACAAAGTTCTACCAAATAACTTCACATCTCGCTCGAATGGACATTGAGCCGGAATCAACTTACAAACACGATGAGCAAATTGGCGATCGCGCACTTCGATATTGTCTACCCAAACCCGTCAATGATTGACGATATCGAGGCCTGGTTCCAAGAACACCTGTAGGCAGCTTTTCGAACGCTCCCTAGTGGAGAAACACTCTTTCTTCTGCTAAGAGGCCCAACGGGCCGAGAAATGTCAGCCCGGGGCAAGGGAGGATACGAGCGCCGCCCTGGGAAGATCGTCCTCCCGAATTCTGAGGCCTGAAGAGGCCGAGACAGACGTTGTCGCGCCCCTTCAGGACGCATCTTGACTCGCTTGGTTCACCCAGGACGGCGGTCGCTCTGCTTCCTTGTCCTGGGCTGGCATCTCTCGGCCCGCCGGGCCTTCTCACACATTGAGTTGGTCGCAGACTCTCCATGGAAGAACCAGGCCTAGAAGAATCTCCGTGCCGGCACAATCGGACGAGGTCGACAAATGCGCTGGATGCATTCATCGAAGCTTTCTTCGTTGCTAAGAATGCCGATTTCGACGCGCAGGAAATAGATTGGCACGTCGACCTTGGGCAGTCGGGGAAAGCGGACCGAGTCCTTCTCCGTCGTCACAATCATATCGACTCCAAGATCAATGCATTCATTGATAAAGCCGAGAACTTCCTGCTCGGTATAACGGTGATGATCCGTGTAGCGCCGCGTATTGATGATCTTGGCGCCTAACCGCTCCAGCCCACCTTCAAAGCTTTCGGGAACGGCAATTCCACTAATCGCCCCCACTTCCTGATCCTTCAATGTCTCGAGCGGGAGTTGCTCGTGCGTGCCCAACTGTTCGAGGTAGCAGGGCTCATGGGTGCACTCGATGACCTCGGCGGTGCGGTTGTGCTTTCGGATGCGTTTGATCAGGTCCTCGTTCGACTCGCCATTGCACTTGGTGATGAAAATGTAGCTGGCCCGTTTCAGGTTTTTGGGCGGTTCGCGCAGGGTGCCGCGCGGCAGGAGATGCTCGTTCCCAAAGGGTTGGTAGCGATCGACCAGAACAACGTCGAGACGATGCCGCAAACGAAGGTATTGAAGCCCGTCATCGAGAATCAGGGTGTCGGCCCCAAACTCACGAATGGCTTGCAAGCCGCCCTTCACGCGATCCTTGTCCGTGATCACAACCACATCTTTCAGATTCGATGCCAGCATGTAGGGTTCGTCACCCGCGGTCTTCGAATCGAGAAGCAGTTGTTTGCCGTCGTGAACGATTCGCGGAGGATCGATCTCCGGCGCTTTCCCGGAGAGACGACGCTGCAGGCGCTTGGAAAGAGGTGGTTTGACCGATTTGTATCCCCGGCTGAGAACGGCGACTTTGCGGCCGCCGTCTTGCAACGCCCGCGCGAATTTCTCGACGACCGGAGTCTTCCCAGTTCCTCCGACCGTCAGGTTTCCGATGCTGACGACGAGGCAGCCGAGGTTCCGCTCGCGCATGATTCGATAGCGATACAAGCGCAATCGGGCCGAGACCAACCCCTTGTAAATTTGGGACATGGAAGCGAGAAAAGTCCTGAGCGCGGCCGCACGCTTCCCTCTGCGTCGTTCCAGAACGACGTCGATGGCAAACTGTTCCAATGCTTCCAGCGTTTCTTTCAAGCCAGCGATACCATGTGACAGCCTGAGCGGATCACAAGCTTCCGAAATCGGAAATTCAGGGAGCTGATTGCGGAAGCGAACAGTGAACTGGCTTCTCGTGTGACTTGGTCTGTTGATGCCGACGTAGCGGAATCCGTGAGGATTTCTTCTCTGCGGGCAGTATGCATTGGCATTGGCTTTACGGCTTCTTGTTGGATGATGGTCGCCGTTCCGGAGAAAGGCTCACGCCTTCCTCTACGCTGATGGTTGCGCAATCGCCCGGTGCTAGTCGTGGAACCCTATTACGCGTCGATCTGGCTAGGAAAAGCCGGACAAAACTCTGGTTGAGAGACTGGAGCGCCTGGTTTTCCAATGTGGAATTTCATCTCCCCCGATTCGTCACATTCCCAGACCTCTTTTGCGCCTGCCTCAAAATACAATGCCACTTTGTGCTCAATCTCGGCTTTGGAGTTGCTCAGAGAAATGACTTTTACACAGATCTCCGGAGCCGTTGAGAAACAGCTTTGTCCTTCCATGCTGGCTCGCAGGTTCTCTGAAATCCAAACTGTGTCGCAACCTTTCACACCGTCAGAAGTCGAAATGGGGCACTCGGTGATGACCTTTCCATTTTGCATCAGCTTTCTAAGCAAATAGCCGACTTCGAACTGTTTGCCGCCATGGTCCGGCGCCGGTGGTGTGCTCATGACGATCTGACCAAAGCGGTCGGTTTCGATGCGATAGGCCAAGCTGGCTAGGAACTCGTCTTGCAACACCTCATCCCATCGCGCCCGATTGAAAGCAGTTTGATCAAATCCGGCTTCCCCGGGAAGTTTGAGAGCGGCTTGTCCCATGAAGAAATTCTAGTTCATCGCTCCGGATTGGCAAGAACCGACCCGATACAAAAAGGCTGAGTGATCGGCCTTCCAATCCCAATGGGATTGCGCACAAACCGCCCTGGGTTGGCGAACGCCTACCCGGGGACTCCAAAACCAGAGCACCAAATCAACCACAACGTGGTTGAGAATTCGGACCGGTTGGTGACCTCAAGGTAGCCTTTTGGCAGCCTTGGGCTGTCGCTACGCAATCCCGTTGGGATTGAGAAATTTCCTCGTTCAAATCCGAACAGAACTGACGGTTGAGATTCCTGACAAGCACCTCCATACTGCGCGACCAACCACGATTACTTATGACCCGTTCTGATAACCGTACTCTCGACCAGCTCCGAACCATCACCTTTCAACCTGACATCGCGCCTCACGCCACGGGGTCGGTCCTGGTCGGGTTTGGGGATACGCGCGTCATCTGCAGCGCCATGATCGAGGAAAAGGTTCCGCGCTGGATGATGCAGCAGAACGTACCCGGTGGCTGGCTGACCGCAGAATACAATATGCTGCCCTATTCAACGCTCGATCGAAAGCAACGCGACATCACTCGCGGCAAGATCGATGGACGCAGCAGCGAGATTCAACGATTGATCGGCCGCTCCCTGCGTGCCGTGGTCGATTTGAAAGCGTTAGGTCAACGAACTCTCTGGCTCGACTGCGACGTGCTTCAGGCTGATGGCGGAACCCGGACCGCCTCCATCACCGGTGGCTGTGTGGCGGCGGCCATCGCGTTCAATCGACTCATCGACCAAGGCAAATTGAAGAAGTCTCCACTCAAGCAATTGGTCGCAGCAGTGAGCGCAGGAATCGTTGAAGACACCGCGATGCTCGATCTCTGCTACGTGGAAGACCGCGATGCCCAAGTCGACTTTAATATTGTAATGACGGAAGGACTTGAATATGTCGAAATGCAGGGCTCAGGGGAGGAAGCGGTGTTCACTCACGATCAGTTGTTGGAAATGACCGAGCTTAGCAAAAAAGGCATTCAGGAATTGGTCGAGCTTCAGCGTAAAGCGATCCGCTCGGTGGATGGCGAGGCCAAACCGGACGCGCTCGAAGGTTTGGCGGATCACTTCAAAGGGTAGCAACAGAATCAGGCTACTCTTCGAGCTTTGCGACAATCGCATCGTGCATCGTCTTGCAGTAGGGAACCTGCAGACGGGTTGCGAGAATCTCGCGGGAGCGCTCAAAACTTCCCCACTCCAAAATCTCGATCGTCAACATCTGACGTCCCCAATTGTTTGCTGACTCACGATCGGATCGGTAAATGTCGATGACGTCTTTCCCAACCAAGGCTGGCCCATAATCCTCCACCACAAAACGCTCGGGATAATTGGAAAGGCGGAAAACCGTTCCGACCGGAAAGCGCGACCAATCTGCCGCAGCTGAATTGTGAGCTTTCGTTGATTGAAGTGGCGCTCCCGAGGCCGTCACCAAGCCCCATTTTTTCTGACTTTCTTGGGTATGGGAATAGCCGGTCGTTTCGACTTCCATACTTTGAATCTCGGCGATTTCCTTGCAGCCTGTGATCCAAAGTGCAATGGAGAAACAGCCTGCCATGAACACCCATTTTGTTTTCAGTTTCATTGAAGGAAAATGCTCGGGTTTCAGCCTCTCAAGGGAAAGTGAACTGCAGTGATGGTTTCGTCATCCGGGACCGAACCCGGAATCGTTTCGTAGACCTCAAACGGATGAATCAACTTGCTCTGCTTGATGATCCGATTGCGGCTGCGATGGACGCCAGCTGACCATGCATTGCCGAGATGCTGATAGGATCCGGTGTGTCGAATCGGAAAGGTATCACAACTTGGGATCGAGCCGTTGAGAAAGCTGTCAGGCAAATCTGTCGGCACCGATTCTACCGGTATTGCTGAAGTGTACTCAACGATTTGTTTCACTGGCTCCCACTTGTGGTAGATGGACAAAAAGTCTCCAGCCGGAGCGATCTCTTTCTCGGTCATCCATTCACCAAGCTTCCCAAAATCCCTCATCATGTTTGTACCCATGTCAGGAATCGGGCATCTCGTGCGAACGCCAAGGAAGGTCACGCCATCAAACGTCGACTGGCCGGGAAACTCCAACTTCGACGGAACTGTTCCCGTCTCGAGACGTGCTTTCAGCATGTTCAACCCTCGCTCATAGTCCATCCCGATCACTGCGACCATCATCGGCTTCATCCAGAACATCAGCATCGGCAATTCACTATCCATGCTCCAAACCACCTCTGTGCCTTCATCGACTTCGACCAATGTGAAGCGAACATCAGCAAACGACTTCCACGGCTTTAGAAACGTCAATCGACTCTCAATCAATTTCGGTGATTGTTCGTTCACCACTTTCATTTCGCCCGCTCCGCAAACCGGTCCGTCCCAGCTGTAAGCAGATCCGTCATCGGCAAAAGTTATAGTGCATTCCGGATCGGTAATGATCCATGGCGACCATTCCGGCCATCCCTTGAAGTCCCTGAGATGGTCAAAGACCACCTCGCGAGGGGATTCGATGACGACCGACTTTTCGACGTGAAACTTGGGCATTGTCTTGGGAGCTGAGAACCACGTTAGGATCTATCTTCCTATTTGGGAGTCAACCTGAAAGGACTTTTGAGTGTCGATCCCTTTGCCTACGCTTCGCATCCATCAATGATCCCACCTCCCAACCCTTATTACTCTGTCCATCGACAAAATCGCATTCCTCGCCATAGAGCTTTCGCAATGAAACCGCGGCTTCCTGAGCTTTTGTCCGATTACAACACCTGTTCGCGAATCCATGCGAGATACCTTTCCGCTCCAGCTTCAACGGGAATGGCAACAATCTCGGGAACGTCATACGGATGACGTTCGCTCAATTCCGTTTCGAGCTTCGGAAAGACGGCTCGCGTCGTTTTGAGAATGGCGGGAATTTCCGATTCGGTTTCGATCTTGCCCTGCCACACGTAGATCGAGGTCGCCGGGCTCAGGAGATTGACGCAGGCGGCCAATTGCTTTTCGACCAACTCAGTGCCAAGCTTTTGCGCGATTTCCGAGTTCGGGAACGTGGTGAAGACGAGTAAACAATCGTCGGTTGATTCCATGATATGAAAGCGGGATTCCTCGAGAAACTGATCCAAAAAGTCGAACGTGTCGAGCCTGGAGAGGTGCAGGGATATCTGGTGCGTCTCACTCAGGAAAAGGGCTTCCTCGAAAAAGTGTTCGATGCATTGCAGGAGGGTGTGATTGTGACCGATCCCGACGGCGTCATCTCCTATGTGAATCGAGCGGCCGGCGAGTTATTTTCCAATCAGCTGAAGGATGCGGAGGGGGAGCGAATCGCAGAGCGGATTCCGGGACTGGAATGGGAGTCGCTCGTCAGCGAACGCAAAGTCGTCAGTCGAGACTTGGAGGTGTTTTATCCGGAAAACCGCTTCCTCACCTTCTATCTGGCTCCGATCGAAGACGGAGAAATCATCCTGGGTTGGGTCATGATCATTCAGGACACTACCGAACGGCGACGACTCGAAGCAGAGAAGATCGAGTCCGAGACATTGAACGTGTTGACGATGCTGGCCGCGGGCGTGGCTCATGAAATTGGGAACCCGCTCAACTCCCTCAACATCCATCTCCAGCTCGCGGAGCGGAAAATGCGCAAGGCACCCCCGAAATTGCGCAAAGAGATGCAGGAAATCCTCGATATTTCACGCAGCGAGATCAAGCGATTGGACTTGATCATCGGCAACTTCCTCAGCGCGATTCGGCCCACCGAGCCACAGACCAAGGAAGAAGATTTGAACAAGCTGGTCCAGGAATCGCTACGAGTCCTTGAGCCCGAAATCAAGGATCGGCGGATTAACGTTCGTGTTGAACTTCATTCGGATCTCCCGAAGCTGCAATTGGATCCCGACCAAATCAAGCAGGCCTTCTACAATCTGATCCGCAATGCGAATCAGGCGATGGGAACCGGTGGCAATCTGGTGATTCGAACCGATGCCGATGACTACAACATCCTGGTTCAGTTTGACGACGACGGTGTCGGCATTAGCGCGGAAGACATGGCAGGGCTCTTCAAACCCTATCACACCACCAAGCAGAGCGGCTCGGGACTTGGCTTGCTGATTGTGCGCCGCATCATTCGCGAGCACGGAGGCGAGATCGAACTGGAGAGCGAAGAGAAGGACGGAACGACCGTGACCTGTTACTTCCCTCGGGTCGAGAAGCGGATGCGGCTTTTGCCCAGCGAAGGTTTCGAGGAGATCGTGGTCGAGTCTGAGTAGGGGCCGCGTGTAAAGCGGGTCTACAGGTCTGCGCGAAGCGAAGCCATCGGTTGCGCGGGCCTGTAGACCCGCGATACAAATGCTTCAGGAACGATTCCTCGTCAGGAAATCGGCGTAGGCGTTGGCGGAGTGCTCGGAGAAGTCGAGGCCGTCTTCCTGTTCGCGATCCGTCGCCCGGAGCCCGATGAGCTTGTTGATCACCGCGAAACAGATGTAGGAGAGGATGAACGCACCCAGACAAATCGAAGTCGTGCCAATAGCCTGAACTGCGAGCACGTCGAGATTGAACATTGCTCCCTCGGCAAAGAGACCGACACACATTGTCCCCCAGAAGCCATTGAAAAGGTGGACGGGAACCGCGCCGACAACGTCATCAATAAGAAACTTTTCGAGGAGAAGCGATCCCCAGGTCGAAATCAGCCCGGCAACGGCACCGATGACGACGGCGAACAAGGGATTCACCAAATCGCAACAGGCGGTGATCGCCACCAACCCGCCCAGAATCCCATTGAGGGCGATCATCGGGTTGGGGGTTCCCCGCAGAATCCAGAACAAGGCCATCCCAAAAATCGCCCCGGCTGATCCCGCGACCATGGTGTTAACGCATATGCGCCCGAGCTGGTCGGACGCTTCAAGGAGGGATCCCGCGTTGAAACCAAACCAACCAACCCAGAGAATCAGGGTGCCGAATGTGGCCAAGGGAAGGTTGTGACCCGGCATGTAGCGTGGACTACCATCCGGCGCGAATCGGCCTTTGCGCGGACCAACCACAATAATTCCGGCCAACGCCGCGGCTCCGCCAACCGCATGAACCACAGTGGATCCTGCGAAGTCGTGAAATCCGATCCGGCCAAGCCAACCGGCATCACCACCAAATCCGAATGCCAGTCCGGTCGCTCCCCCACCCCAGGCCCAATGCCCGAAAAGTGGATAGATGAAGCCGGAAAGAACGACGGTGTAGAACAGATAACCGAGGAACCGGGTCCGTTCCGCCATCGCTCCCGAGGCGATGGTGCAGGCGGTCGCGGCAAACATGGTTTGGAAGAACCAATACGCCCAGAAAGGGCTGTCGCCGGGGATGTTCCATAACTTGAAGCTGTCCCAGCCGATGATACCACCCATCGACGCACCAAACATGAGCGTGAACCCGAAAAAGAGGAAGGCGAGGGAGGCGGCGGAAAAGTCGAGCACATTCTTCATCGCAACATTCAACGTATTCTTGGCGCGAGAGAGCCCCATCTCCAGCATGCAGAAGCCGATCTGCATGAGGAAGACGAACATGGCAGCCGTCAGGATCCATCCGGTATCCGCCGCGCTATAAACCGTGGAATCAGACTGAGCGAAACCCGAAGGAGCGAGGCACAGCAAGGTGAGAAGAATGAGGAGAAACGGCATGACGAGTGAAAACGTTATTGATGTTCTTTGAGCAGGTAGTCGAGCTCCAAGTTGAGCACTCCTCGGATACCCCGGTCGCGAATTTGTTTCAAAACGCTCAACCCAAACCGGGCGAACTCATCGCTGGGGGGAAATTTGCCCTTGGCATAGCCGGCATCGGACAGCTGCCGATCAATCATACTCGAGGCTTGGCCTGACCCGACAACTTTGGTCAACAACGACTCGAGTTCGACCCGAAATGCCGGCCAACTCAGTTCGATGGCCGATTGATCGGGAACAATGATCGCCTGGGTGTCCTCCTTCGGCTTGGTGGGCAGGTCCAGAACTTCGGAAAAGCGATCGAGAAAGAGTTCACCACTCTTTTCAACCATCTGGGTCTGCTCCTCATCCTCATAGAACATCGCCAGAATGATGGTCCGATGGTTGATCAACATCAGCGTCACGCCATCGAAGCCCAGCACAATCTTCCGCGCCAAGCGCCCCTCGTTGGCATAGGCCTGAAAAAATTCGACCATTCCAACGCAAAACCGGTCCGCCTCAATCTCGGTCAAATGAAGGTCCTTGTAGGCATAGACACCGCCACGAATGATGGCAACGCCTTCCAGACGACGAATTTTCTTGAGCAGTTCGAGCCCGTTTTCCAGCGTCTCCATCTCAAAATCTAGCCAACCGAATTCAGTAACTCATGAGGGGGAACTTCGCCCTCAGCTCCGACCGCCGTGGCCACCAATTCCTCATTCCCGGCTTCGGTCACGCGAAATGCCAACGACTCCTGGCCAAAGCTCAGATAGGCGCACGTGATTGGGGCTTTCCCAATGCATTCGGCAAGTTCGTTGGCGCGTTCCGCCAAGGTGATAGTGTCTTCGGTCAACTCGGGCCGATCCGCGCTGTCGAGGATTCGCGGCCGGAGTGGCTTGATTTCTTGAGCCATGTTGGTTTCGAGATTTCGAGGTCGGTGGGCGCGCGCAAGCTACGGTTTTTTCTGACCCGCGCCACAGATAATTCAAATTGCCTCAGGATTCGGGGAATTCTGAAACGTATGGTGCCTGCGGGCTTCCCAACGATCCCAAGGATTGCTCCCCCCGCGAATATGGGTTTATTAAGGGAGAATTCACCATGGACGACCTCGATCTCGGAATGCCAACGTCAACCCTTCTCATTGTCGATGATGAGAAGAACACGCGTGATGGGCTGCGCCGCTCATTCGAGGATGAATTCGACGTTTATGTCGCTGCCGATATCGAAGGAGCCATGGACGTTTTGAACGGCGACGATATTGACATCATGGTGACGGATCTTCGGCTCGGTGGAGAAAACGGGATGAACCTGATCGATCGGGCCCTCAAGCTGGCCAAAGCTCCGATCTGTATCATGATGACGGCTTACGGATCGGTCGATACGGCGGTGGAGGCGATGAAACGGGGGGCCTATGAATATGTGACCAAGCCGCTCAACATTGACGAGCTGGAGATCATCATCAAACGGGCGCTGCGCAGCCAGAACCTGGAAAAGGAGAACGTCAGCCTCAAGAAACAGGTCGAGAAGCGATTTACGGTCAGCAACATCATCGGCAAGTCGCCGGCGATGCAGCCGGTCTTCGACATGATCGAGCAGGTTGCGCCAACTCGCGCGACCGTCCTGATCGAGGGAGAAAACGGAACCGGCAAAGAGTTGGTGGCGAAGGCGATTCACAATCTGAGCGGTCGCCCGAAAGCCAAAATGATTGCGGTGCACTGCGCCGGCCTCAATCGTGAAGTGATGGAGTCCGAGCTCTTTGGTCATGTCAAAGGCGCCTACACCGATGCCCACAAGGACCGCGTCGGCTACTTTGAGGAAGCCAACGGAGGAACCCTCTTTCTCGACGAGATTGGTGAGATTGACGCTCCCACCCAGATCAAGCTGCTTCGCGCAATTGGCGAACGGACGATTCAGAAAGTCGGCAGCACCAAACCGGTCGAGGTTGATGTTCGCCTCGTTACGGCCACCAACA
>JBCDHN010000033.1:0-10109 GCA_038749915.1 Verrucomicrobiota bacterium
CGACGACCGAGAAGAGGTGGATCTGAGTCGGCAGTTTCTGGTTCACCTTTTTGACTCAGCCAAGCTTCACTGCCTGGACGACAGCAGATCCAATTGGAGGCCGGGTATCGACGAGTTGAATGGCTTGAAGAGTCGGATCTTGGCGGGCGATCACTTTCGGTTCGATTTCGGCTCGCCAGCGCCGATTCAAGTCGAAGGGCGCGATTTGCTGATGGAAAGGCTTTGGTTCAGCCTTCGGATTGCAGAGCGAAAGTCAGGTGATTGGCTGTTTGAAACCCCGGATGGAAGCCTGGTCGCGTTGCGGGAATTGGATGAGGAATTAAGCAAGGAGTGCTGGAAGGAAGTGGAATACTACCTCGAAGATTGGAAACCAAAGCCATGAAAAGCGCATTGGGTGCGGCCAAGGTTTAAAGCATTTTAACTAAACCTGTAGCCGATGAAAATCGGTGTTTTTAGGATCAAGTGCGGCTTCGCCAGTGATCGTTGACAGCGGAATCTTCACTGAAAATGAGGCCCAGTTCTGACAGGCTTCCGCGACTTGTGTAATATCGGGCATTTACCAGCCAGAATGGAGAGTTTTAGCGGGTTTGATCATGAGCATTCAAGCGTTCCGAACCTCTCCTGGGCCGGAGGGAGGAACAGAGCAAAGAGCAAACCATTAAATTCAGATCATGAATAAGTTATTGTTTTTCGATAATTATTACTTGTTTTTCTTTCGCAGCCTTTTACGCTTGGATCATGAACGAGGATTTGAGTCTTGAATTGTCGAAAGTGAAACAAGTGAGTGGTTTCCTGAAGGGACTGTTCCTTTTGGTATTGGTTTTCACCGCTCTCGTGTTTCTATTTACGATCTCTCTTCTCACCGGATGGCTCCCAATTGGTAACATCACCAGTAGCCATCTCATCCTCGGCAACATTGAGATAGAGTTAGAGAGTTTGAACCTTGCTGCCAAACTAGTCGCAGCCGTTTTCCTCATGATTCATTTTGGGTTTGCGGCCAGGATTTGCTGGGATTTCTCCCGGTTGTTTGGCTCTTTTGAAAAAGGAAGCATCTACACGTCCGAAACCGTGAAAATTCTTGGCAACATCGGACGATGGCTCATTCTCATCTGGATTGCGGGAGTGGTCGGGCCATTTCTTGTGGTTTCACAATCGGGTAGCAGTTCCGCCAGTTTTAACTTCGATTTCAATATTCTATTCGTCGGAGTGATTCTCTTTCTTCTTTCATGGATCTTCGAAGTAGGACGCAAAATACAGGAGGAAAATGCCCTCACCATCTGAACCGGAATCCGAAGCTGGCAGGATTGTCGTCAACCTGGATGTCATGCTGGCAAAACGAAAAATGCGCTCCAATACCCTGGCCGAAATGATAGATCTCACTCCACAGAATTTGTCGGTTCTAAAGTCGGGGCGAGCCAAAGCAATTCGTTTTTCAACACTGGAGAAAATATGTGAAGCTCTGGACTGTCAACCCGGTGACATCCTCGAGTATCAGTCTCAGCCGGCGGATTCGAATCCTGATTGAAACAAAACATACCTTGAAACGAACTGTGACCAGAAGAGTTCCAGGGGAAAGACCTAACAACAGGAAACAAGACGAGGCACATTTTGGGTGACCACAATTAGTTATCCCTGATGGACAAATTAGAAAAATATGAACGATAAAATTTGGAAAATCAGCATGGGAATCGGCCTTTCCCTTGGTCTCGGTGCCATCGTCTTGGCTTTAATGAATGGAAGTCATTTCAAATGGGAAAGTGGAGAAAGTGGAACGCTTTTCAGCCTTCAAATTGGAACAGTAGATTTCGGGAGTTTCGCAGGGAACGTAAAGACCCTTCTAGGAATCGTTGCGGTAGTTGCATTTGTTTTGGGAGGCGCGTTTCTCTCGATAAATCGAACGAAGACACTCGATGCGGGTAGCAGTCCCATGACTTCGAACGGGCACTTTTCCTTCATCGAGTTTGTACAGGAATTGAAGCGCTCCAAGAAAGACTGCCAGGTTGGTGGGGTTTGCGGAGGCTTGGGTGAGTCTTCACCAATACCAGCCTGGGTGTGGCGAATGCTTTTCCTGATCTTCGCATTTTGCTTTGGCGTCGGGATTCTCCCATACATAGTCATGTGGATGTGTATCCCCGAAAAAGAAGAGGTGCGTGCTAGCAAGTCGCCAATGACAACTTCGTAGAGAGCGCCTCCCTCGCGTGGAAGCTTCTTCTAACTCACTACCAATCCAAACCAAATTGCACCAGAGAACCTAATCGCAGAAAGAACTGGTGACAATCTTCGCGGAACAATCTTCACAGTATTGCGACAAAAAGTGATTTCCAATTGATCGGTTACAGATGGATTTGAACAAAGAGCGCATCGCCAAATGGTTACCAAAGCTGTTGGGAATTCTTTTCCTGCTGCCCGTGGCGGTGGTGCTGATCCTCCCTGGACTGAGAGCTGAGATATTGACGGGAGTGGAGATTTTGATAGAGCGCGACCTGGAGGGCCTGAGAGATTGGGCAGGAGAATTTGGAGCATGGGCGCCTCTCGCGACCAGTTGCCTGATGGTGGCTCAAGCTTTGGTCGCTCCGATCCCCGCAGTATTGGTCACTTGGGTCAATAGTCTGCTTTTCGGTTGGTTTGCTGGAGGCTGTTTATCGATTTTTTCTGCAACGATTGCGGCGTCGATCTGTTATTGGATTGGCCGTTTTTTGGGCGAACCACTGGCCAATCGTTTGGTTAGTACTGAGCGCCTGGCAAAATGGAAGGAATTGACGGATAACCATGGCCCAAGCACGATTCTCGGCGCCCGCCTGCTCCCCTTCGTGCCGTTCGACCCTATCAGCTATATCGCCGGGATCGTGAACATGCGTTTTCTACCGTTCTTTGTCATGACATTGATTGGCCAAATCCCCGCTGGTTTTGCTTATTCCTATCTGGGTGTTCAAATCACCGAACCGAAAAAGCTCGTGGTCACTGGCGTTTGCACCGTAATCGGGCTGCTTACTTTCGGAATGTTGGTGAGAAGAGCGTTGTCGAGAAAGCACCAATCGGGGTAGCGATCCTGGTGAGTTCTAGAAATGAAAAGCCACATCGTGGTCGGAAACAAGTCGAACGAGAATGTTCTGCCGAAAGAATTCCCTGTTCGGATTAGCGACGATCTCCGCCCCGAAACGAATGTGACAAGATCATGTCATTGCGACCAACATCGATCAGAAGGAATTGTGAAATTGTAATGCCCCCTTTCTCATTTTTTCATCGCTCTCTTGCTACCTTCCTTTGGCTGCTCGTCCAGACATCGGTTTCTGGCAACGAGAATCCACCCGAACTTGAAGCCCAGCACCCGAGCATCGAGCAAATCACGCTGTTTGCTTCGAACCCTGAGATCGTGACTCCGATTGGCGTGGCGGTCGCTCCTGACGGGCGGGTTTTCGTTCAGGAAAACCACACTCACAAACGAACCAAGACTTACCAAGGACCGGAAAAAGATCGCATCCTCGTGTTTGAGGACACGGATGGAGATGGCGTGGCTGACAAGCGCTCTGTGTTTTACGATGGCCTCGTTTTCACCACGGATCTCTTGTTTGGACCGGACGGGCATCTTTATGTGGCGACGCGATGGTATATTGCACGCTTTCCCAATGCAGCCACGGCGAAGATCGCAACGAACGAACCCGAGATCATCGTACGCTGTGAGACGAATGGCGACTACCCGCATAACGGCGTTGGTGGGCTGGCAATTGATCCCGCCAACCCGCAGGTGCTCGCCTTTGGTTTCGGAGAAAATCTGGGGGCGGACTACACGTTCGTTGGTTCGGATGGGGTCCGGCTTTCAGGTGGTGGAGAAGGAGGCTCAACGTATGAATGTCGCACGGACGGAACCAGGTTACGCCGTCTCTCGACTGGGCATTGGAACGCGTTTGGCATGACCTACGATTTGGAAGGGAATCTTTTTTCAACGGACAACGATCCCAGCAGCACCCCACCAAATCGGCTGCTCCACGTCATTCCCGGAGCAGATTTCGGATATGAATATCGATACGGCCGATCGGGACGGCATCCGCTGGTCGATTGGTATGGAAAGAACCCGGGGACGCTCGGGATGATCGGCCCCCTCGGAGAAGCGGCTTGTGGCGTGATCTCATTTGGCCCCCAACAACTATTGACCGCTTCGTGGACCGACAACCGGATCGATTTGCACCCGCTCGAACCGGTCGGCAAATCCTTCCAGGCTGGGCGTAGGCCATTCGTTAGCGGCCCCGACAATTTTCGCCCCGTTCACTTTGCGTACGCTCCAGACAACCAAGCCATCTATGTCACTGATTGGGTGAGTCTTTCCTACCCGGTTCATGGCCAGGGCCGAGTCTGGAAAGTCAGCCTTCGTGAGCCAGTTGACCTGAAGCCAAAAACCCGAACTTCGCCTCAGTCGATCGCCGCAGAAGTAGCCTTGCAGCAGTTGGGAAATTCTGATCCTTACGTTCGAACCGCCGCGATCGAAACGCTCCAGCAATACCCTGATGTTCTGCGATCTTTCGACTGGAAAGCCGAATCCAATGCGACGGCACGGGCGCATTATGCGGTGGCGCGGAAGCGGCTTGATTCCGTGGCCGAGGCGACAATCATTCCGGCACTCCTCAGCGATCCGGACTCGGACGTTCGCTATGTCGGGATCAAGTGGATCGCCGACGAAGGCTTGGACCAGTATCGCGACGAGCTGGTTGGTCAGTTGGATCGGAACGACTTGAAGCGCCGTGACCTGCTTGCTGTCGTTGCCGCTCTCGCGGAAGTGAGCGGTGACCTGACCAGAGAGTTCACCCCCGGCGATGCCCTACTGGAGTTGGCTCTCGATGAATCCAAGCTTCAGTTTCTCCGTTCTCTTGCGCTGCACGGCGTGCCCATCGACCACAAAAACCTTACGGTGGAAGTGCTCGGAGACCTGGCGGCAGCCAAGGGCAATGCATTGCAACGTGAGGCCGTTCGAGCACTTGCCATTCACCCCAATCCAAGACGGGCCGAGGCCTTGGCCGTTTACGCTGTTAACACCAATAACGATCCCGGTATCCGAGCCGATGCGATTGCCGGTCTCGCCGCCTTTGCGGAAACCCATCAGGTATTCCTCATTACCCTCGCTGACGACTCGAACGAAGCCGTTGCCACCGAGGCAAAACGCACCCTCGCCGCGGCAGGACTGACCGAGCGACAACTGGAGCCAAAGCCAGCAATGAACAATGCTGCGGCATGGGAAACGATGCTCGACGCTGTCTCCGGCACCCCAGATCTCGAAACGGGCCGCCGCCTCTTCTTTCACCAGCGCCTCGCCAACTGCTCCAGCTGCCACGCCATGAATGGGCGTGGACTTGAGGTTGGACCAGACCTGACAACCATCGGACGCCAGGCCGGAGGAGGGCGAACCTGGCTACTTACCCATATCCTCGACCCCAACGCCGAGGTGGCTCCCTACTTTCGTCCCCAGCTGATTACGACTCGCGATGGTCAGTCCAAGATGGGGTTCATTCTTGGCCGAGAAGGCAAGGCTCAGGGCTACATCGGGCCAGATGGTCAAACCTTCAAAGTGCTCAAGTCTGATGTGGTTGCGCGTGAGGAGCTTCCCATTTCCCTGATGCCTCCGGGGTTGCTTCAGGCGTTGACTGCCAGTGAAGTTCGCGATCTCCTGGCCTACATTCTTAACGGAGGTAAGTAGCTGCACGCTCTGAGAATTGTCCGATCTTGTCCTTCCGGTCCGGCGTGATCCATGATTTGCTGGCACAAAGTGATCCCGTCAACGATGCCAGAAAAACTGCCCGAATGGAGGTCGTGGATCTTTTTCTTTGCCATGTTGACGGTCAGCCCGGCGCCGACTTTCGCTGAGGATGCCTCGCCCTTTGCGGAGCGCTTGACCCGTTGGCTCAGTGCCGCCCAGCGAAACGATGAACGAACGTTGCGGGTACTTCGTGATCGTCTCCAGGAATTACCACCGCTTTCTTCGGGACATAGCGGGGAGAATGGAGGGTTCCACAGCCGATTCCAAGCGGAGCGCACAGCTCCACTGGATCTGGTCATTGATCTGGGAAAACTCCAGCCGGTTGATCGCATCGCCGTCTTTCCAGTTCGCGGAATGTTTCGTGGGGCCACGCTCGAGGGCTACGGATTTCCTGAACGCTTTGTGATAGAGCTGGCGCAGGACTCCCAGTTCTCCAATCCAGTCCTTCACTATGACTCAAAAGATGCCGAGGCTCCTCCCCTTCCGGATTATCCGATGCAAATCGTGCTGCCGCAGGCGGTGGATGCTCGCTTTCTTCGGTTACGAATCCTGGAACACTGGACCCGGGAAGACGGGCGGTTTCTCAGCGCACTGGGCGAAATCATGGTCTTGGCCAATGGCCGCAATGTCGCTCTTCACTCCAGCGTCAGCGCTGTGTCCTTTGCCGCATTGCCGGACTGGGATCGCGACCACCTCGTAGATGGTCAGACGGATCTGGGACTGCCGGTAGGCCCAGAGCCGAGCCCCACCAACGGCTTTCTCTCCAAGGGACAGGCGGAGCCCATTGCCGAAAAATGGGTCCAACTCAACCTTCCACGCTCGGTGTTGGTCGATGAGGTTGTGCTAATCCCGGCTCAACCTGTGGATGCTCCGGATCAATTCGGCCATGGCTTTCCGCGGCGGTTCCGTTTGCTGGTTGCTGACGACCCCGATTTCGCCTCCGCCAGCGTCATCGCTGATTTTCAGGAGATGGCGTATCCGAATCCGGGGGACAACCCCGCCGTGTTTCCAGCGTCGGGAATTCCCGCCCGTTTTGTTCGGTTGGAAGTCAATGAACTGTGGCACATCACCAATGCTCGTTACAGCATCACTTTGGCAGAGCTTCAGGTGATTGAGTCCGGACAGAACATGGCACTCAATGCTGAAGTGACCGCCAGTGACGTGTTCTCCAGACCCGCGTTTGAAGCAGTTTGGAAGCCCGAATATCTCGTCGATGGATTCAGCAGTCAAAACCGTCTGATCGCATTGGAACCATGGCTCGCTGGCCTGGAAGAACGGGAAGAGGTCGAGCGTCACATCGAAGGGCTTGAAAGTAAGATTGCTCAACGGAGCGAACAAACTCTAAGATCGGTGTTAGGGTTTTCTGCCATCGTGCTCTTGGCGTCCCTCGCTCTCACGGGATTACTGATCTTCCGCCGAAAACGGGCTTTGGCAGAACAACAGGAAACCATCCGGGCTCGAATTGCACGAGACCTTCATGATGACCTCGGAAGCCGGCTGGGCGGCATGCGTCTGCTCAGCGAAAACCTGCTTGGGTTCTCCGAGTTACCCGAGGAGTTTCGTGGAGACCTCGAACTCTTGAATCGATCGAGTAGCGAAGCGAGTGATGCGATTCGGGACATCGTGTGGCTGCTTGATAACCGGGAAGGCTCGCTTGGAAAGCTACGTCAGCAAATGAGACGACTGGTTCCGTCCCTTCTCGGGTCGATCCCCTTTCAATTCGAGGTCGCACAAACACCGGAGGCCAAGGTTGGATTCGAATTTCGCCGTCAGGTATTGCTCGCTTTTCGCGAATCCGTCAGCAACGCGGCCCGCCACTCGGGAACGGACTCCATCACTTGCCGGGTCGGTGGAGACGCCGAACGCTTCTGGTTCGAAGTGCGTGATCGCGGCAAGGGGTTCAGCGAAGACATTGCCTCGCCCGGATATGGAGTTCTGAATCTGCGCAAGAGAGCGGAGGCGCTTCAGGGCGAAGTCGAAATTCAGAGTAGGCCCACGGAAGGAACAACCGTGACGTTCAACGCTCCCTACCGGCAATCCAGAAAAGCCTAGATTGGACCAACAATGGGATGATGATTTTTTGAGGACCAATGTTACCATGACCACTCTGAGTGAAACCATCACCGTCTGGCTTGTTGAAGACAACGATATCTATCGTCTTGGGCTATCGCGCGCCATTGACTCGGCGGCAGGAATGCGCTGCACAGAGACCTTTGCCGATGCCGAATCAGCCTTGAAAAGGATTGAGAAAGGCCCGTTTCCCGATGTGATCCTCCTCGATGTTGGGCTTCCCGGAATGGACGGACTCAGCGCCCTGAAACGGTTCGCCCAAGTCTCGCCGGAAACCCGCATCGTGCTTCTCACCGTATTTAACGATACGGATAAGATTTTCGATGCCGTCTGTGCAGGGGCAAATGGCTATCTCCTCAAGACCGCACCGACAGAGCAGCTTCTGGCCGCCGTTCGTCAGGCCGCAACCGGCGGAGCTCCGATGGATCCGGATGTCGCCGAGCGGGTCCTCCGGCTCTTCAACCAACTCGCCGGCGCAAAACCATCGCGATCAGACGGCTACGGCCTCAGTTCCCGTGAGAAACAAATCCTCGAACAAATGGCTCAAGGTCTCGTGAATAAGGAGATCGCCGACGTCCTCGACATCAGTCCTCACACTGTCGTCAACCACTTGCGCAGCATCTATTCCAAGTTGCATGTGAACACGAATACCGGAGCGGTCGCGAAGGCGATCCGAGAAGGGCTGGTTTAGTCCAACTAGAGCTCAGTTGCGAACTTCAAGATTGTTCACGACTACCGTTTTGCGAGACTCCGGCGCGACACTCACTCTGGTCACCGGATGGCTGATGTCTCCGGGTGAAGGATATCCATCGCCATCCATGTCGGCGACCACCGTCAAATAATAGTCTCCCGGATGCAGATAGGTAAAGGTGAACTCGTTTGCCTTCCCCGAGAGTTCCGGAAAGCTCAGAAGTGTATCCAGCAGATCCAAGCGGATGTAACGGCCTCGCGTAATGAATCTGCCCTGCTCGTCGGTGAGCGCTTTTTGCGACAGATAGACGTGCAGCTTCTTTCCCTGGGTAACCTGATTGCGCCTGATTGAAACGGTTAGCTGAGAAAGGTAGGGCATCTGATCGACCCGTCTTGGATCCCGCGCCAGGTTGCCCAACTCAATCAAGGGTTTGTTGGTTTCTTCCCAAATGTAGCTTGCCGATGTCAGCGGATATTCACTGCCCCACGTTGGTTTCGGCATGGGATTGGGGAATTCGAAATCGATCACGTTCCGGGGAAAGCCTACTGCCTTGGCTGCCGAAGAAGCCAGTTCCGGACGCTTCCGCTCAGCCTTGAACGCCATGTGTCGTTTTGGCTTGGTTAGACCAAAACGGCTGGTGTAGGCGTTGAACTCCATTTTCTTACCGGTGAAGGTAAGCTCCATGTACATGATCCAATCTCCGCCGTAGGCATCTACGAGCCGGTAGTAGGAACGTCCCCGGCTGATCTTCACCTTGTCGAGGACGAAGTAGCTCGTGCGGTAGATCCCATTGAGAATGCCGCCGTTGCGCGCCATGATCGTGCGCTTTCCTTTGAATTCAGTGACGAAGAAGGAAGTGAAGAGATTGCCAATGGTTCCGGCTTCAAAGATCCCGTGAACATGCGAGGGCGCGATGGGACGATAGTCAAAGGCCATCCAGTCGTACTTCGTCCCCATCAGGTTCATCTCCCCCACCCAATGGCCCTGAAGGTTCTCCAATAATTCGAATCCTTCCCGAGCAATGTCGATTGGGATGATTTCCGGCGGAGTAAACTCCTCGTATTCAGTGGATGAAGGGATTGCTTTCATAGATCCGTTCTCGAGAAAACCGGTGTCTGCCCAGACCTTGAACAGGCGCCTCATATGATTCGGCATCAGGCCATCCTCGGGCATCGGATCTCTGGCGTCATTGATCCGGTCAAGAAGCTCACCATTTTCGACGTGATCGCGGACGTCGCGATAGCTGGTCAGGACAAAATCTCCTTCGGGGTCGTCACCAGCGTGGCACGTTGTGCAAAAGTTCTTAACGATCGGCTGGATATCGTTGGAATACGAAATCTCGTCCTGAAAACCCGCGCCAGCAGGCTCGTTCGCATCCACCGCTGTCGGGCCATTTCCAACAACGAAAAGGAGCGCACCAGAGAGCGTTGGGATTTGGAAGTTTTTCATATCTGAAAATCTATAAATTGAAGCTCATAGATTGTCAAACATGAAAATTTATGTCACCGTTGCAACATGCCGAGGCGAGACCTGACTGAGGAACGAACTGAACAGATTCTCGATGCTTTCGAGAGCTGTATCCTGAAGTATGGTCTGGAATCG
>JBCDHN010000034.1:0-10001 GCA_038749915.1 Verrucomicrobiota bacterium
ATTGCCGCCCTCGCTGCGGGCGACTCAACCATCATCGAACAGATCCTCAGTCAACGAGCTGACATCTACGTAACCGTCATCGACCGGCTCAACAAAGTCATGGTTCGCACGCGAGACGACAAGACTATGGACGAGATCTCTGAGCTGGTGGACTCGCTCGACGTGGCCACACCGCTTGTCTTGCTCCAAGTCCGGATCATGGAAGTTTCGCTCGAACGCGGGCTCGATACTGCTTTCGACTGGAGTTTTAGCTCTGGGGACTTTTCAGGCACTTTTGCCCCTGGCGGCCCCGTCACCAACGGCGACCTCGTCTTTTCCTATCTGGATGACACCTTCCAAGCGCAGGTTCGGATGCTCCAGCGAGCAAACAAACTCACGATGTTGGGTAAACCAATGTTGCTCACCGCCAACAACGAGGTGAGTCGGCTCTTCATTGGCGAGGAAGTGCCCTTGAATCGGAACTTCCAGGGTGGGCAGACCATTGTTTCCGACGGCGGACCGATTCTCGCTCCAAGCAACACCGAAATTGAGTTCCGTCCTGTTGGATCGACTCTTCTCATCACCCCCAACATCAATGACGACCGGACTGTGTCGCTACGGGTGCTTCAGGAAGAGTCGCGCGTGGTCGAGGGGGGAGCTGATGTTCTAGTTCCAGACGCGGGAGGAGGATTCGTCAACCGTACGATCGACACGGTTGCCTCCCAGACCGCCAGTGGAACCTTTGTCGCACGCGACCGGGAAACCATCGCGGTTGGAGGCATGATTACTGAAACGCTCATCTCACGGCGTTCTCAAATTCCGGTTCTCGGCGACATCCCGGTTGTCGGTCTGCTGGCTCGGAATCAGGCGATTGGAAGGGAGAGAACGGAAATAGTGCTTCTGCTTACGCCACACATCATAAAGACCCAAGGTGAAGGTGAAGCCGTTAGTCGTGAGCTGGTTGAAAAGAACTCCTACCATCCAAATGCTCCGTTGGGGGAGGGTGAGTTAGGCTCCTTTGTCGAGCCGGATGTTCTTACGACGGAGAAGGATGAGTTTTGGCCGCTCGAAAAAATCCAGCAAGAGAAGGTAACGCGTCCCAAGAAGATAGAGGGAGACGACAATTCGCCAGCTGCCACTCGCAAGAAGCGCCCCTTTTGGAGGACGAAGAACTGACAACCCAACAAGGAGATCCTTTCGTTGTGGAATAACAAATCTCAAACCAAGACAGGTTACCAAACATGAGAAAACTATTGGTCTTCACTTCCATTACCCTTTTGGCCGGGTGCCAACTTTTGCGCCAGACTCCAGTGGGAGAATTTTCGAACAAGGCTGGGACTTCGGCATTCCTCCTTGATACTTCAGTCCATCAACGAAGCGACCAGCTCTCCTGGAACACCGGGTCTCAGCCAGCGAACTCCGCGGAGGCGCGGTTAACGGTGGGCGGCATCTCGAAGGCTGCGGTGGGTGACGCAGAGTGGATGGCTCTTTCCAAGCTTTCTCGAAATCCAAGCTTGGAGTGGGCCAAGATCATTTTGGTCTCACGCACGACAAATGAAACCTGGCATGTATCATCTCTTCGCGAGGGTCCTTCGCTTGAGAGTGTGGCTCAGCCCTTTGAAGTCGTTTCTATCGTTCATACCCGCGCCTTCACCACGGGCTATGCGAAAGAAGATCGCCGCGTTGCCGTTCGACTGTATCCGGACGGTCGGGTCGAGCCACTTCGTTAACGGCAAGTCGTCTGATGATCCCCTGCGTTGTCCTGTTGCCGGCATGACGAAACCGATTGAAAATAATTCAGACACGTGTTGCAGTGTTAGTCTGTCCATTCTTGGTAGTCCTGTAGCTCTGTCAGGATCTAAAAACTCTTTCGGTTAACTTGACTTTCTCAACAGCAGCCATCATCCTCTGATAAGTCGCATCATACACTTTGTATAGTATGCTCAACAGACTCTGCATCCTTCCGATTACAGCTGCCGCAGCGCTCCTCTCCTGGGGAGCCGTGGAGCACCATGATGCATGGTTGCACCTTTTTGGAATTGATCATTGTCACAGTCACACTGGCCATTCGGCTCATAGTCATTGTCATGGTGGGAATGAAAGTGCCCCGTCAGAGCCGGGAGACGAGCAAGCCCCGGTCATTGTCCTGCCAGAGTTTGACTGGATCTATGCACGGGCTGGTTCCAAGCCAACCCTTCCACAGATACCAAAGCCGAGCTGCCCTGCCGCGGCCGATTTTTTCTGCTTGGAAATCGAACTCCCCAAGTTGACGTTTTCGATCTGTCCATCGGGGGCGCCACCGCCCTTTCCGGCCGCATCCCATCACCTCTTCCTCCTTTTTTTTTGCGTTCAATCGAACGCTCCTCCATTCCTTTCTTAGGGTCGCCTTGATGCGGACTTCCGTTCCGTCCATCGGCGATCGGATTGCCCATTTCCCGGGTTTTTCCTCTTTTTTGGCTCCAAGCGTGTCCCGCGTTCAAACCTTGGGCCTTTTCGCGGTCTCCATCTTTTCCCCTGACCGTATTCCCTCACGAAATTTTCGTTCTTCATCCCACCGCCCTCCGCGATATGAAGTTTCCCACTTTCCTAAGTCTATTTTTCATTTTTCCAATTGGCTCTTCTGCAGAGCTTCGCCTCGATCTGGATTCCGCTGTGACATTGGCACTCCGCAGCCACGCACAGCTCGCGGCGGCTCGGCTCGAAGTAGCCGTAGCCAAGGCTCGTCTGATCGATGCAGGCAAGCTCCCCAACCCGGAAGTTGAGGTGTCGCTGACACGATCCCAGGCTGGGGGAGACGATCGTGAAGGCAATGTCTTTGCCGGCTTCAGCCAGCGCTTCCCCATTACAGACCGGCTTCGCCAAACGCGGAAGGTTAGGGAGGTTGACGTCGAACTGGCGATAGCGGAGGTCCAAGATGCCGAACGCAGGTTTATCGGAGCTGTCCAGCGCGAATACCTTCGCGCATTGGAAGCCGAGGCCACGATCTCCGTTTTGACAGATCTGAAGACCAACGCTCAAGACTATGTCGCACTGGCAGAGCAACGTCTGAAAGAGGCTCTGGGATCGGAGTTGGATCTTGCCTCTGCAAAGACGGAAGCACTCCTGGCCGATCAATCTCTTCGCGTGGGGGAGGGACACTTCAGGGAAACACTGGCGGCCCTGCGCCCTCTTTTGGGGTTGGATCCGGAAGCTCAAGTTCGACTAACGGACGGCCTTTCGGATGCGGTTGCTGAGTTGCGTGATCAGGTGAACGTGGGTCCTCCCGCAGCACCTGATCGCGCGGATGTGGTGAGCGCTCTGTTAGCTCTGCAGCGAGCCGAGGCCATGCTCGATCTTGCTCATGCGGAACGTCTCGAGGATTGGGAGGTTTCGCTCGGCTATGAGAACGAACGAACGGTTGATGAACCGTTTGATGCTGATCGGGATCACTTCTTCGGAGTTGGTCTTCGCATCCCACTGCCATTCAGAAACAAAGGGAAGGGGCGCATGGCGGAGGCAGAAGTTGCAGTCGCAGTGGAGTCTGTGCGGAGGACCCACATTGCCTTCTCAGGCATGCAGGCCGATCTGCTGCCGCTGCTGGAACAACGCGAGGAACAAACCCGCGAAGCTTATGCTCAAGGTGCCATCGACTTCTATCCAGTGATCCAACTCCAGCAACAAAAAGGCAAGCTCCGCCAGATGTTGCTGGCAAACGAAGGGGAATACGCCCTCGCCCTTTCCACATTGCAAACTGCGCAGGGTTCTCACCCGGCATTAAATCCATTCCCAACCTCTCAATGAAAAACAGCTACTTTCTTTTCACCATCACTGCCGGCATCCTGCTGGCTGTCACAAGGACGTGGGCCCATGACGGGCACGTCCATGCCGAAGCTCCGGGAGCCGGATCGAGCGACCTGGGAGGCATTATTCATGTTACCGAACAGGGGAAGAAGAATCTGGGGATTGAAGCGACGGAAGCGCAGGTCGTTGAGATCGAGAACACGATGGAGGCCGTGGTCGAAATTGTACCGATTCCTACCCAGATGGCTGTGATTTCCAGCCGCATCCCCGGGATGGTGAAACGAATTCATGCCACCGCGGGCCAAGCCGTGAAGGAAGGCAAACCGCTGGTGGTGATCGAAAGCTTTAAACCCGGTGATCCCCCGCCCACAGTTGCCTATCCGGCACCGCTCTCCGGCTTGGTGATGCACTGGGACGTCGCCGTGGGGGAAAGCGTGGAGCCGAATGGCCATCTCGCGGAGATTGTGAATCTCTCCGAGGTCTATGCCGAGTTTAGTCTGTTTGAGGGACAGCTTAACCGGGTGCAGGTCGGGCAACCCGTCCGCGTCATTGTCGAGTCTTTCCCGGGAGAACAGTTTGAAGGGCAAATCGAGCTTCTCGGAGGGAGCCTGGATCCTGAAACCCGTTCTTTGAAAGCCTTCGCCCGCATTAAGAACCAGGAGGGAAAGCTGCGCCCTCACATGCGTGGGCTGGGGCACATCGTGATTGAAAAGATGGACGCCGTCATCGGGATTCCTCACCGGGCAATCACGGGAGATCCCGGAAACCTGTTTGTCTTCGTGCAAACGGATACCGAGGGCTTGAGATACGAACAGCGCCCGGTGGTGCTGGGGGCAGAGGATGACCGTTTTGTAGAGGTGATTGAAGGCGTCCTGCCAGCGGAACCGGTTGTGGTATCCGGTAACTACCAGCTTCAGTTTGTGGAAAGAAAAGCGGCGATCCCGGAAGGCGGTGGGCATGGTCACGATCACGGTCCGAGTGGTGAGCACCTTGCCGGCGAAGACCATCACGGGCACGGGAGCCATCATGGACACCGCCATGGCTCTGTGATGTCGATTTTCACGCCGCCATTTGCTGCCTTGGGAGTTGGATTGCTCTTTTCGCTGGGCCTCAATGCGATCCTAATCTCCAGACTCGTTTCTTGACGGCCGGCCCATGCTGACTCGACTCATTGAGTTTTCCTTGCGAAACCGGCTCCTGATCCTGGCCGCTTCCATTCTCGTGTTCGCCTATGGCGCGTTTGTGGCAACACGCCTGCCCATCGATGTTTTTCCGGATCTCAATCGGCCCACCGTCAACGTGTTGACTGAAGCGGAGGGCATGGCTCCGGAAGAGGTGGAGGCGCTCATCTCCCTGCCCCTCGAATCCTCATTGAATGGGGCACCCGGCGTCTTGCGTGTTCGAGCGAGCTGCGGAATCGGGCTTTCGATTCTCTATGTGGAATTCGACTGGGGAACGGATATCTACCATGCGCGGCGGATTGTTGAAGAGCGAATCCGTTTAGCCGAGGAACGATTGCCGGAAGACGTGAGCCCCCAATTAGGGCCGGTGAGTTCGATCATGGGAGAGATCCTGCTCATTGGAATCACGAGCAAAGACGAATCCACCTCCCCCATGGATCTACGCACTTTTGCCGATTGGTCGGTGCGCCCCCAGCTGCTTTCCGTTCGTGGTGTCTCCCAGGTCATCTCCATGGGTGGTGAGCAAAAACAGTATCAAGTGCTGCTTTCACCAGAGAAGATGGCCGCCTACGAAATCTCCCTTCAACAGGTGGAGGAGGCGATTGCCATCTCTCAGGCCAATACTCCCGGGGGTTTTCTCGACTACCGGAATCAGGAATTGCTGGTTCGGAATGTGGGCCGCAGCGCCAAACTTGAGGACTTGGCGAACACCGTGATCACCGAGCGATCAGGAACTCCGGTTCTGCTCCACCAAGTTTCGGAGGTGAAGTTTGGTGCCCGGGTAAAGCGCGGGGATGCCGGAGTTGATGGAGAAAAGGCGGTGATCCTAACCGTCCAAAAGCAGCCGGGGACTGATACCGTTGAGCTAACCAAGCGCATTGAAGGGGCGTTGGAAGCGTTGCGCACGTCAGCCAGTGAAGACATGGATCTTCGCATTCTCTTCAAACAGGCCACGTTCATTGAGACCGCCATTCACAATGTTGCCGAAGCGGTGAGAGATGGGACGATCATGGTCGTTGTCGTTTTGGTCCTGTTCCTGCTGAATCTAAGGACGACATTCATTACCCTAACGGCAATCCCTTTGTCCTTTGCGGTCACGGCTCTCTATTTTTCTCTGGCCGGGATTACCATTAACACCATGACCCTGGGCGGTTTGGTTGTTGCGGTAGGCATGGTGGTTGATGATGCCATCGTCGATGTCGAAAACGTTTTCCGCCGTATGAGAGAGAACCGTCTCGCATCCAATCCCAGGCCAGAGTTGCGTGTTATTTCGGATGCGACCGGGGAGATTCGAAATTCGATCTTTTTCGCGACGCTATTGATCATCCTCGTGTTCATCCCACTCTTTGGACTGAGTGGCGTGGAAGGTCGTCTCTTTGCACCGATCGGACTGGCCACGATCGTGGCAATGATCGCTTCCTTCATTGTTTCGCTGACGTTGATCCCCGTCCTTTGTTCCTACCTGCTTCCTCGCATGAAGCGATTGGAGAGTGAAAAGGAGAGCTGGCTGGTGCGCGGGTTGAAGTGGTTGGACCGCCACCTGTTGCTTCTCCCGGCACTCAAGTTTCCCCTCGTGCCCATCCTCATTGCCATTGTCTTGTCCGTGGTCGCACTCTTCTCCTTCCTCAGCATGGGGAGAGAGCTTTTACCGGAATTCAATGAAGGAACGGCTGTGGTGTTTGTGGCCGTCCCACCGGGAACGTCACTTAGCGAGTCCGATCGCATTGGAGCTATTGCCGAGCGCACCTTGCTGGAGGTGCCCGAGATCGTTTCGACCGGTCGGCGAACGGGGCGTGCAGAGATGGATGAACATGCAGCGGGAGTCGAGAATGCTGAGATTGACATTGATCTCCATCCTTCCGAGCGGTCCCGGGAAGAGATTCTTACCGATGTGCGTGAACGGTTGGGGCATATTCCAGGTATTGGAATCGGGGTGGGTCAACCGATCTCTCACCGCCTTGATCACATCCTGTCCGGGGTTCGGGCACAGATTGCCATTAAGATATTTGGGCCGGATCTCGCCCAATTGCGAACCTCTGCCAAGGAAATGGAAGCGCTGATTGAAGACGTCCCTGGATTGGTGGATCTGCAGGTGGAGAGGCTGGTTCTGATTCCGCAGATCCAAATCCAGATCGATCGTGACAAGGCTCGGCTCTATGGGATCAATGTTGGGGAATTGACGGAGATTCTGGAGGTGGCGCTTGGGGGCCATCGGGTCGCTCAGATCATTGAGGGGCAAAAGACGTTCGATGTTTTCCTGCGTTATGAGGAAGGGGAGCGAACGTCGGTGGGGGCAATGCGCAACACGCTGGTCGATACTTCGGGAGGGAAGAAGGTGCCGCTCTCTCTTCTGGCAAAAATCGAACTGAGCAAAGGCCCCAATGAGATCAGCCGGGAGAACGTGATGCGCCGCATTGTGATTTCCGGCAATGTCAGTGGCGAGGATCTCAGCACGGTTGTCGAGACCATTCAGGAACGGATCAAGGATGCAATGATCTTACCTGATAACTATTTCATCCGTTTCGAAGGCCAATTTGAAAGTCAACAACAGGCAGCGCGACTTATTGGCATCCTTTCCTGCTTTGTCCTGATTCTTACCTTTATCCTTCTCTTTGCCCACTTCCGCAGCGTCGTGTTGGTGATACAGGTGATGTTGAACATCCCGTTGGCACTCATGGGTGGGATCATCCTCAACAACCTGCTGGTGGGCACCGTCAGCGTAGCCAGCTTGGTGGGCATGATAACGCTGGCCGGAATTGCGTCCCGGAACACCATCATGATGATCTCCCATTATCTTCATCTCATGAAGCATGAAGACGAAGTTTTCGGACGGGATATGATCATCAGGGGATCGCTGGAACGTTTGGTCCCCGTTACGATGACAGCACTCACGGCAGGTCTGGCCCTGATTCCGCTGGTGTTGGCTGCCGGTCAGCCTGGAAAGGAAATTCTCCATCCCATGGCCGTCGTCATCGTCGGAGGACTTGTCAGCTCCACCCTGCTGGACATGGCCGTCACTCCCGCAGTTTTTTACCTCTTCGGGAAAAAAGCCAGTGAACGCTGGCTCAAGATCGGAGGCGATCCTCTTGACCAATGAGCACGAATTACCCTATACCTCGAACCGAACCAACCGATGAAATCCATCCTCGCAACCTCCGCCGCTTTCTTCTTCTCCCTGATTCTCGCTCTGGCCGACCAAAAGGGTCATGCCCATGACCACGATCATCATCATGATCACGGTGTTGGTCACCATCCAACCATATTCATTCCCAGTGACTTGGGAGAACTCTGGTCCCACATCAATGCCTACAGCGCAGCGGTGATCGAGTTTGCGTCTGCTGGAGATACCGACGCCGTTCACAAAGAGTTGGTCAACCTCGAAGCTCTGATCGGTAGTCTCGAAGCTGCTTCAGAATCGATGGAAGCCTCCAAAAAAGATCGCACGACTGGGATGCTCGCCAATACGACAAGGGCGCTTGGCCAACTCCATGAGGCGACGGATGGAGAGGATGTGCCGGGAATGCAGAAAGCCGCCAAAAGTTTGAAGGGCGTGATGGCGCTCCTAAAGGCCCAGTATCCGAAAGAAGTCACGTCGGGAGTGGCTGAAGTGAAGGACGATATTGGTCCCCACAATGGAATGCTTGCCTCCTTTGCGTCTTCCGCCGGTGAGGCCGCAGGTTACTTGGAATTGAAGCTGCACGATGACAAGGGTGACCTTGAACTGTGGTTGGCCAAGGACGCAGCGATTTCCCAGCCCTATGATCTGTCTGCCGACTCAGTCATCACCGTTACTTTCGAGGGGGCTCAGAAGGACTCCGCTTCGCTTGTCGTTCGCAATCTGGAGAAGAATGAGGACGAAGATGGTAGTGCTAATATGCGGAGCGGGAAAACCAACTACTTCATTTACCCGGGAGATTCTGGTGTGGACGCCTCATGGCTGGCCGGCAAAGACTTCGAAGCCATGGTGAAGGTTGGTTTTGGCAACAACAGCACGAAGGCATTCAAACTGATTCCCCACATCCACCACGATCACGGGCATGGGCACGACCACGACCACGACCACTAGGCCCCCTGGGGACGTAACCAATCAAAAGCGTCGTGACTTATTCTTCGGTTCAAATCAGCCCATCTTTCAAAAAAAGGTGGAGGCGGTGGCGTCCCTACCTATTGCTTTTGGCAGCGACCATTGTGGCTCTACGCATTAGTGTGGCTGACTGGAACTGGATTCCTTCCGGCTCCATGAACCCTACCATTGTAGAAGGGGATGTGGTCTTCACCAATAAACTGGCCTACGACTTTCGCGTTCCGCTTACCTCGCTCAAGATTAGTCGGAATGATCCGCAGCGGGGAGACATCGCCGTATTTCAATCGCCAGAGAATGCGACGCGGCTGGTGAAGCGAATCATAGGCCTGCCTGGAGATACCCTGCAGATGCGCAACAACGCTCTCTATCTCAATGGAGAAGCAATCGACTATCAACCTCTTTCCGATGAGCTGGCCAAAGACGTTCCGGCTCGATTTCGTCCATACTCTTTGTTTTACGAAGAGTTTCTCGGGGAACATCAGCATAGCATTATGGTAACACCCGGGACACCAGCTCTAATCAGCAATTTTCCTCCCATTATCATTCCAGAGGGCAAGTATTTCATGCTGGGCGACAATCGGGACTTCAGTCGCGACTCCCGCATGTACGGCTTTGTAGAGCGAAAATATTTTCTCGGACGCGTAACTCGCATTCTACTGTCCTTCGATCATGAGGATAAGCAACGACCCAGAGGGCACCGCTTCTTTACCTACCTTAGATAGATAGGGGACCACTTGGGCCCTTGGTCAAAGCGACGCCATGGGCCGAATCAGCATCGTAGAAAAATAGCCGAGCTTCTCGACGGCTGGAAGTGCACGGAGCGATTCGTAGACTTCCCCTCCTTCCATGCCGACTTTGCGGCCGAGGATGGACCGGTCCATCAGGTACATTTCGCTGATTAGGGAAACGACTGCATCAAAGCGGTGACCAATTTTCATCAGAATCACCAAGTCATTCGATTCGATGGCGGATCGAAG
>JBCDHN010000035.1:0-9926 GCA_038749915.1 Verrucomicrobiota bacterium
GATCTGCCTAGGCGGCAGAATCACTCTCTGGGAATCTCCATTTCTCGGACGTCGTCTATCTATAACCCAGAAGAAAAGGTCGAGCATGCCTAAATGGCGTTTCGAAGCAGATCCCTAGTTTTGCGGGAAGCGTTTTTTGAGACCGTAGGTACCCGGCTTGTGATCAAGGATTCCTGGATCGTGACGCTCGCCTTCATGCCCACGTCCAAACAGGTAGGCGAGAAAAAGTCCGACGAGATTGACTGCCGCTACAGTCAAGATGATGGGGGTATCCCATTCGGCGTTGGCGGCGAATTTCCAGCCGATTTTGGAGGCGGGGGTATAGCAGCCAACGAGCAGACCGATCGCGATGAACTGGACCATTGGAGTCAGGATGGCGGACATCGGGTCTTTGGAGAGCCTCGCGGCCAGAATGGCGATCACGAAAAGATCGATGAAGAGGAGGTAGCCGGGCATTCACAGATCGTACGAACTGGCGAAGTCCCTTGGAATTACAATTCCCGGGCTGATTTCTACCTCACCGACCAGATTTGCTATGGCGCCATCCAAAGACTGATGGATTCTCCCTCCCGCATGGCTTCGAGTTCGGAAACCCGAATTTCACCTGCCGGCGTCATGAAATCGATTCGGAATGAGGTGACCGGTTCCTTGGCGGTGAAGGGGATGGTGGTGCTTTCCTGTTTTGCGCCTTTGAACGGGGCGGAGTGTTGCAGGCGATCACGGAAAAATGTCGGCGTGACGCCGGCTTCAGACCAACGGAGGGCGATTTTGCCAGGATGGGAGGCTTGAAGGCTGAGCCGGAGTTCGAGGTCTCCGGGTTGAATTGGTTGATTGAGTTTCAGGGTAACGTGGGAGTTCGCCTCCTTTGCTTTCACCACGAGCTGGCCTTTGCGCACGGTCAGGGTGCACCCTTTGGTGGGGCGGAAGCCGGTCGCGCTGAGTGTTTCTGATATCGCGTCGTAGTTGGGATTTGGCTTGGAGAAAATGGCTCCGGTGTTGGTCAGAAACTCATCCATCAGCTTGCCCATGGCGGCGGTTCGTTCCGGTTCTGCCGAGGCGATGTCGGTTCGTTCCCCAATATCCTCCGCCAGATTATAGAGCCGGTCCTCATGGGCTCCAGCTTCGCCATGGTGCAGGAGACGCAGCAGTTTCCAATTGCCGAGATAGGCCGATGCACTGGGGGGAAGGGTATCGGGGACTCTGGTGGAGTGGGGGAAGAAGGTGAAAATGGGTCCGCGATCCTGTTGGTAGCCTTTCAATGCCGGGACCACGCTCACGCCGTCAAACTCTTGATCAGGAGACGGTTTCATCCCGGTCATCTCGAGGAGCGACGGGTAGAAGTCCGTGCTCGTGATGAGCGAGTCATTGCGCGAACCCGGCTCAATGGTTCCCGGCCAGACGACCACTGCCGGAACCCGGACACCGCCATCCCAGTTGTTGCCTTTGCCGCCGCGCAACGGGCGATTGGAGGTCGGTGTTGTCCCATCCACTTCGTTGTACATGTTTCCTCCGTTGTCGGAGAAGAAGACGATGATGGTTTGGTCTGCGATCCCAAGGCGATCGACCGCGTCCAGCATCTTGCCCACATTGTCGTCGAGCGACTGGACCATGGCCGCGTAAGTCGGGCTGCGTTGCTCATCGTTCGGATCGATCTTGCCACGATATTTTTCGATCAACTCAGCCTTTGCATCGAAGGGCGCGTGGACAGAGAACTGCCAGTAGTTGAGAAAGAACGGCCGATCCTGGTTCGCCTCCATAAACGCGACCGCTTCATCGCCCATTCGGTCTTCGATGTGTTCCTGCGGATAGTTTTCTTTGAAGTTTTTGAACTTCCAGGGCGCGACAAAGCTGCCGGCGGGTCCGGGTCCATGCCAGTGCGGGATGTCGAGTTCGAAGCCATGTTCAAGTGGCGAATAGGGTGGGGAGCCGAGGTGCCACTTTCCGAAATGGACCGTGGCATATCCTTCCGCCTGAAAGCGTTCGGCCAGCGTCTCGTACTTCGGGTCGAGCCGAGTCACCGGATTGTAAGAGGTCAGTTTCCGGTCCGGTGGGGCGCTGTCTGCGGCGGAAGCTTGCAGATTGATCTTTGGCGTATGGCAGTTCGGGGCTGTCAAACCGGTGCGAGCCGGGTGCAAGCCGGTCAGAATGCTGGAGCGGGTCGGTGAACAAAGCGGACTGGCGGTGTAGGCCCGGTCGAAGGTCATTCCGCGTGCGGCGAGCCGCTCGAGATGCGGAGTCTCGTAAAGCGCGGTTTGACCGTAGAGCGTGGTGTCTGCCCAGCCCAGATCATCGGCCAGAATGAAAATGATGTTCGGTTTTGTAGCGGAGAGAACGGGTGCACCAAGGAACAACGCGAAAAGGACTGAAAGACGGCAACATTTCATGAAAAGGGCATTTTGGGGTCGGGCAGAGAATTGGCGATGGCGAGGGTCAAATCCAACCCAATTTCCAGTTCTCTGCACTCAAAAACGTCGCCTTTCCGTTTTCGCCATTGTGAATGCCATCCCTTCCTCCATCATTATCCCTGTAGGGTTTGGCGACGGTATTCCAACGGCTGAACCCCCTGCTCCCTGAACATGGCCTTTGGAATGCCATTTCGAACCCCCGATCGCCAGGAACAACGCGAGTTGTTGCAGGCCGGGTATCGCTACGCCTTTTCGCTGACCAATCATCAGGCCGATGCTGAGGATCTGGTCCAGCAGGCAGCGCTGAAGCTGCAGCGTGCCTACGGAGGAATTCAGGCCAAAAATCTTCTGTTTACCACCATCCGGAATCTCTTTTATGATCAGTTGCGGCGCTCGAGAATCGTCCGATTTGAGTCGATCGATGAGGTGCCGGAACCCGCTTCAGATGCGGAAAGCGGGACGCAGATGGATCTGGCCGAGCTGCTCGGTAGCTTGAACGACACCGAGCGCGAAGTGATCTATCTTCACTACGTTGAAGGCCACAGCGCCACCGAGATCGGGGAACTGCTCGACCGGAGCCGCAACACCGTTCTCAGCCAGATCCGCCGAACCCGCGAGAAACTCCAGAAACTCGCTGAATCGGATTCGAACCAACAATCTTCCGCCTTATGAATGCCCCTGCCCCTCTTGAAGACCAGATTCGTGATTACTATCAGTCCCAAAGTCTGAGTGAAAGTGCGTTGGAAAGCATTGAGGCCGCCATGGGAGAAGTGCGTCCCGAGCCGAGACGCAGGTCCCCTTCCTTTGGTCCAGCGATGATGGCTGCGGCCGCTGTGGTGGTATTGGCCGCCATCATTGGAGGCGTTCAGTTGCAGAGGGAAATGGATACCCGGCGAGTGGTGGTCGAGCTTGCGCAGAACCACCGGAAGTCTCTGCAATCGGAGTTTCAAGCCACCGCGATTCCCGAAATTCAAGCGGTCATGGATCGTCTCGATTTCTCGCTTCTTCCCGCAGCAGACAGTTTGACGGAACGCTTCCAGATTTCCGGAGCTCGATACTGCTCGATCAGCGGACAGCTGGCCGCCCAGCTTCGAGTTGTCGATCGGGGCAATCGGACGCCGGGAACGCTCTTTGTGGCCTCGCTAACGCCGAAACTGGACCGAACTCGAAACTGCGCGACCTGTCTTGGCGACGTTACGGTCGAGCTTTGGGATGACGGAGCGAGAATGTATGGCTTGGCTTGGAATTCCCAATGAAGATCTCTGATCAGAGGTAAAGAACCGAAGCGTTTTTAGGGAGGGAAGCGTTGCCATTCGGCGACGAGAGCGAATAGGGTCGAGGATGGAAAAACGTTTTGAGAATCAGGTTGCGATCGTTACTGGTGGGGCCGCGGGAATCGGCAAGGCGATCGTCCAGCGACTGGCCCGCGAAGGAGCTAAGGTGACGCTGTTTGACGTCGATACCGAGCGGTCTGGTAAGACGATCGACGAATTGGCATCGGAAGACCTGGCTGTGGGCGCGGAGCCCATCGACATCACGGACGAATCCCAAGTTCGTGAGGGAATTGGGAACGTCTCTGAACGATATGAAAGCCGCCTGGACGTTCTCGTTCATTGCGCGGGAATCGTCGGACCTACTTCGACCGATCTGACCGAGGTCGACGTCAAAGACTTTGATCAGGTATATGCTGTGAACGTGCGGGGAACCTTTCTCATGACCAAGCATGCCTTGAAAGCAATGAAGCCGCGCGGCTATGGCCGAATTCTTCACTTCGCGTCCATCGCCGGCAAAGAAGGCAACGTTGGAATGCATGCTTATTCGGCGACCAAGTCAGCGGTCATTGGCCTGGTAAAGTCGGTCGGCAAGGAATACGCGGAGTCCGGAATCACGATCAACGCCATCGCCCCGGCGGTCATCCGCACCCCCATGGTGGACGCGATCGACGAGGCGCAGGTGAAATACATGACCGACAAGATCCCGATGAAACGATGTGGAACCCTGGAAGAAGCCGCCGCCTTAAGTTGCTGGATCGTGTCTCCCGAAGCCAGCTTCAACACCGGCTTCACCTTCGATCTGACCGGTGGACGGGCGGTTTATTGAAGCGTCAAATCGCTTCAGGCCAGAATATCCTTGGCGACGACTCCCTCTACATCGGTCAGCCGAAAATCGCGACCGGCGTAGCGGAATGTCAACCGTTCGTGATTGAGTCCGAGCAGGTGCAGGATCGTCGCGTGGAGATCGTGGACGTGCATCTTGTTTTCGGCAGCATAGTAGCCGTAGTCGTCGGTGGCGCCGTATGCATAACCACCTTTCACGCCTCCTCCCGCCATCCACATGGTGAAACCGTGAGGGTTATGGTCGCGTCCGTTGGTGCCTTGAGCGGTTGGCGTGCGCCCGAATTCGCCACCCCAGAGCACCAGCGTATCGTCCAGGAGACCTCGGGCTTTCAGATCGGTGAGAAACCCAGCGATTGGTTTGTCGACCTCCGCCGAATTCTTGGTGTGACCCTGGTAGAGATTGCTGTGCTGGTCCCACTGCACTTCACTGTCGCTGTGCGTCACTTGAACAAACCGGACGCCGCGTTCCAGAAACCGTCGCGCCATCAGGCATTGCCTTCCAAAGTCCTCGGTAATCGGGTTGTCGATTCCGTAGATGCGTTTCGTCGCTTCCGATTCGTTTTCCACGTCCTGCACGTCGGGCATGGCACTTTGCATGCGGTAAGCCAGCTCGAACGCATTCAAGCGACCTTCGAGGGCCTGATGGCGGCCCGTTACTTCCAGGTGATCCCGGTTCATGGCATTGATGAGATCGAGTTGCCGACGTTGCAGGGTAGGATCAATTCGCGAATTCCGGATATGTTTCACCTTGGCTTGAGTGGCCGCGAGGCTGGCATTTCCAATCGGAGTGCCCTGACAATGGGCGGGCAAAAATGCGGTTCCCCAGTTGTTGACGCCACCGTGAGCAAGGGTCGGGCAAATGGTGACAAAGGCGGGTAGGTTTTCGTTTTCTGTGCCCAAGCCATAGACGATCCACGATCCCATGCTGGGTCGAACAAACTGGTCAGACCCGGTGTGGAGCTTGAGCAAGGCTCCCCCGTGCGCCGGGTTGGTTCCATGGACCGATCGCAGAATGCATAGATCATCGATGTGTTTGGCAACGTTCGGGAACAGTTCGCTGGCCGGCAGCCCACTCTCACCGTGTTGCTTGAATTTCCACGGCGACTTCAACAAGTTGCCCTGCTTTGCGAACGTCACTTTGGGCAAAGCAAAGGGGAGAGGCTTGCCGTGGTCGCGGTCGAGCAATGGTTTCGGGTCGAAGGTATCGACATGCGAAGGCCCGCCTTTCATGAACAGAAACACGATCCGTTTCGCTCGAGCTGGAAAGTGGGCGCGCTGGGGTGCCAACGGATTCGCAAGAGGATTCTCCCCGGCCGCTTGCGCGGATTTGCCGAGCATCGCGGTAAACGCGAGATGGCCAAACCCGGCTGCGGAAGTCTTCAGCAGTTGGCGTCGTCCGGTCAGGGCTGGTTGGCAATTCCTCACCACGTTAGCGAAGATAAAGGAATTCGTTGGATGCGAGCAAGCTTTGACAGAGCAGGCTCCAGGCTTGTTTCTCGACCGCCGGATTAACTTCCGCCGAGTTGACTGAAGCGGTTGAAGTCAACTCGTCGATAAAGGCAAGAGCTCTCCGGGCCTCGGCGGAAGTTGGTAGGCGGGCAAAGGCGCGAAGATAGGCCTGCTCAACGCGGTAAGCCGGATCGATGGCGGTTTCCAGAAGCTGCGAGGCAAAGCTCTCGGCGGAATCCATCAGCAGGTCGGCGTTCATCATCAGCAAAGCCTGTGGCGCGACGACGGTGGCGTTCCGGTGGCCTGTCGGCATCGTTGGATCCGGATAGTCGAATTGTTCGAAGAACGTGTAGAGGTTGTTGCGAATGACCGGGAGATAAACGGCGCGGCGCAGGCTGTCATACTTGGTGTGGTCCTCCGAGGTGTGGTTGAAGACGAACTGCCGATTTCGCAGCCGTAGCGTCTTGCCCCTCATCGTGAGGTCGAGACGTCCCGCCACGCTGAGAATCGCATCACGAATCGGCTCCGCTTCGAGCCGTTGGATGTTGGCGCGCCAGAGAAGACGATTCTCCGGGTCGATTGATTCCGCCACGGTGGCATCCGGGTGAGACGAGGCCATTTGGTAGGAATTGGAAGTGAGGATGAGCCGATGCAGTTCTTTCACCGACCATCCGGACTCGACGAAGTAGGTAGCCAACCAATCGAGCAGCGCCGGGTGGGAAGGGCGATCACCGAGCTTGCCGAAATTCTCGGTCGTCTTGACCAGCCCGTTGCCAAAGTGCCAACCCCAGATGCGATTCACAAAAACACGAGCCGTCAGCGGATGATTCGAACTGGCCATCCATTGAGCCAGTTGAAGACGACCACTGGCTTCGTTCGGAAAGACGGGTTGCGTGTGCGAAGCTCGCATCACTTCCGGGACATTTCGGGAAATGGATTCGCCAAGGCTCTTGTAGCTTCCGCGGATATGAATGGGCAGGCTCGCAACCACCGTTGCCTCGGAAACACCCATGGCTGAGGCCGCATCGGGAGCCTTGCTCTCCTCGACTCGGGCTTCGTTCATCAAACGATGGTATTCTGCGAGGGTGGCATCATCGAAGGCATGGTCCGGCTTGGCGGGAACGGCGAGAAATCCCGAGTTGTCAAAGAGCGCTGCCCGGGCGGGCTCCAGCCGCACATCTTCGAGGCCTTTTGCTTTGGCATCTTGTTGACGCGCTGCGGCAAAGGCGGCTTCGGCTTCATGGAACAACGCCCGGTAATGATCTCCGATGGCATCGAAATTTCCCGCTTTTGCGAACTCATGCCATGTTCTGAAGAATGGATCGGATCGATGAAAGTCGAGGTGGCGACGGCTATGGTAGAGGATTCGGGGATGCAGGCCGAGAGGCTGGGCCACTTTCGCCACGTCGGTCAAAGCCATGCCTGGATCCAACTTTGCGGCGGCGACAAGATAATCGGTTGCCTTGCTTCGAGCTTCATTGCGAAGTTCAATGATTGCCTTGCTCTTGTACCCTGACGCCGCCTTTTTCTTCTCTGCGATTCGCGTATCAACCTCCTTCAATTGGTCGAGCTCGGCTTCGCTTGCGAAGGAATGTTCGAACCAATGTTTGATGACGCCCGTCTTCGTATCCCCAAGCGAACGCGTGCTTTTGAAGATCGCCGCCAGAGCGTAGTAATCGCGCTGCGTGATCGGGTCGAACTTGTGATCGTGGCAACGAACGCAACCTAACGTCATTCCAAGGAACGATTTTCCGAGCGTGTCAAGCTGCTCGTCGATGATGTCCATGTCCAGCTTTGCGCGGTCCGGTTCGGCCAGAACCTTGGCCCCAAGCGCGAGAAAGCCGGTTGCCACTTTGGTTTCCCGGTTTGCGTCCGGCAGGAGATCGCCGGCGACTTGTTCAACCAGGAATTGATCGAACGGTTTGTCCCGATTGAACGAATCGATCACATAATCGCGGTAACGCCAAGCCTGTCCGAAGGCGAGGTTCTCATCCAGTCCGTTGGAGTCCGCATACCGCGCTACATCGAGCCAGTGTCTTCCCCAGCGCACTCCGTATTGGGGCGATTCCAGTAATCGTTCGACTAGCGTCAGCACGGCCTTCGGCGAATGATCCGCAAGGAACGCATCTACCTCTTCGGGCGTTGGTGGCAAACCGACAAGATCAAACGTGATTCGGCGGATCAGCGTGCGTTTGTCAGCCGGTGGCGCTGGTTCGATGGCTTGCTCCCGAAGTTTCTCCAAGATGAATGCATCAATTGGCGTCGCCACCCATTCTGCGTTCTCAATTCTGGGCACGGTGGGTTTGGCAACCGGTTTGAACGACCAAAACTCACGACCCTCCTCGATGCTCATTCCCATCCCCGATTCCGTGATCACCTCATCGGACTCCCGTGGGTCCGGCGCGCCAAGAGCGACCCATTTTTCAAGAATCGCAATCTCCAAGTCCGGCAAGGCGTTCTTGGGCGGCATCTGAAGATCGCGGTTCTGGTAGCGAATCGCCTCAATGAGGAGGCTTTCGCCCGGCCTGCCCGGAATGATGCTCGGACCGGTATCACCGCCCGTGGCAACACCAAGGCGAGAATCCAGCCGCAATCCGCCCTTGGTCTGTCCCGCTGCCGAATGGCATTCGTAACAACGTTCCACCAGGATTGGCCGCACCTCCTTCTCAAAAAACTCCAAGAGCGAAGGATCGACGGAATTCGCCTGAGCCAATCCGAGGAACATCGGGAGCACAGCCAGGGGAAAGATCTGGAACCGTCGAAAGATCATAGTGCGTTCCTATCTTCACGAAGGAAAAGCGCCAAATCTTACTAACGGAGGACGACGCGGCAGTACGGGTAAGAACCGGCTTTCAGAGAAAAGATGCTTCGAAGAAAATGTTGTCGATCCTGGGACTGATCAAATTCCGATGTTGCGAAGGGCTTGATCCATTGAGGAAGGCCTTTTGGCAGTTAGAGTTGACCCATTAATCTTGACGCAGGTGGCAAAAATTGATTCTCTGCTGCAAAAGATAACTGAATTGAGGGTGGAGGTGGTTGATCCTGTTTGCAATTCTTCTCTAAACTGGAAGCTGGAAAGACAGCCCCCAAAGGTCTCATGCGAGAAATAGTTGGAAAGTTGTTTGTGCGTACGGCTGTAGCGGCCGTTCTAGTTTTCATCGGATTCCATGTATATTTTTCGGTAAGAATGTCTCAGAGGGTAGAAGATTGGCCGTCTCACGAATTTGTAAGTGAAGATGGGGGATTCGTTGCAGAGACAAATATGAAGGAGGTAATGAGTGGTGTGGAAAATTCCTTTGAAAGATACAAATTCGTAAGAGGAGAACCAGAGATGCTCTTGTTTAGAACCACCAAACTCGATCCACGTTGTGAGTTCTCAAAGGAATCCCACTACGAATACAGACCCGATTGGGAAAAACGACCTGTTGATTGGAGGAGTGAGCTTAGGTTGAAATGTAAATCCGAATACATCCCTACGCTCCCAACTGTCCTCCAAAGTAAAGGAATGAGGCTATTTTTCTTTAATCAATATGATGATCTACGAGTCACGATTCACGGTACTTTGGATGGCAAACTCTTTGCGTTGATCATTAGACATGATGATGACTATGGTTATCCGATCTGGGGCATTTTCACGGACGAGTTTCCAGAGACGCAACGAGCCGAAATTTGGTCTCTTGTTAATCAGAACAGGGATTATCTTATTCAGAGATGGGACCAAGAAAGAGAGTTGCTAACTGAAGCTTTCGAACCTGCTTATGATCGTTTGTTCTAGGCACCTAAATTTGCTCCTGCGCCTGCTACTGTTTGCCATATTGCTGGGTTGCGATCGCCAAGCGGAGTTTTCGAGAGACGTAGATATTGTCGTAGAGGATTCCATTGAAGTCGGCAAATCTGTAGATGCGGCTATAGAGCTTGGTTCGCCGGGAGAATTTGCCCTGAATATTGGCGGGGC
>JBCDHN010000036.1:0-9886 GCA_038749915.1 Verrucomicrobiota bacterium
GCGTTGGGAGCTTATGGGAACGAAGTTTGCAAGACCCCGAATCTGGACCGGCTGGCGAGGGAAGGAATTCGCTTCGATCGAGCATATTGTCAGTATCCGGTTTGTGGGGCGTCCCGGGCTTCTTTCATGAGCGGACTGTATCCCGAGACAACGGGGTTTTTAGGCAATATCAAGGCTCTGGGGAGCTACCGGAGCGTGAATCCAGATTTTGCGGAACATCCGAGCATCGGCGGTTTCTTACGTCGAAATGGCTACGTGTCGGCGAGGGTGTCGAAGATTTATCATATGGGCGTACCCGGTGGGATTGAAGCCGGCGAACCCGGAGGAGATGAACCCGATTCTTGGGATCGAGCTTATGATGTATGGGGGCCAGAGACAGGGAGTCCGGGAGAATTCACCAATCTCTCACCTGCCCACAAGCATTGGGGCGGAGCTTTCGTCCGGGTCATCGTTCCGGATCAGCACTCAGCGACTCAGGCCGATGAGATTGCTGCGACCCAAGCCATCGCCATTTTGGAGAATCGGGCACTGCATCGCAATTCCACGAACTTCCTCAAGCCGGGAGCACCGCTTTTCCTTGCGGTCGGATTGGTCAGGCCTCATGTGCCGCTGGTCGCCCCTGAGCGTCACTTCAAGCACTATGATGGCAGCAACGTGAAGCTGCCTGAGGTGGTGGAGGGGGACTTGGACGACGTCCCTGTTCCGAATCGAAAGAAGGCAAACGCCACTTCCTACAAGATGACTCCGGATCAGGCTCAGGACGCTTTGGCTGCCTACTATGCCAGCGTCACCTACATGGATGAGCAGGTCGGACGAATTTTGGATGCGTTGGATCGCTTGGAGATGGCGGACAATACGGTTGTCGCCTTCATCTCTGATCATGGTTGGCTTCTGGGAGAACACGGTTCCTGGCAAAAGTCGAACCTGTTTGATCCGGCATGCCGAGTCCCACTCATTATCCGAGCACCGCAAAGCCAATCAGGGCCGGGGCGAACTGAATCGAATTTGGTGGAGTTGATCGACCTTTATCCGACTTTTGCAGAGTTGGCCGGAGTGAAGGATCAAGCTCCGGAAATCTTGGAGGGAACTTCACTGGTTCCCCTTTTGGAAAATGCTGAGGTTCAGGACTGGCCCCGAAAGGGAAGCCTCACGGTGATGGGAAACAAGAAAGCGACCCATCGCTCCATTCGCACGGAGAAATTTCGCTACAGCCGGTATGCAGCGGGAGAAGAGGAGCTTTACGATCACCTCAACGATCCACAGGAAATCACCAATCAGGCAACCAATCCGGAATTTGGCCCGGTTCTCGACGAGCTTCGAGCGACGATGGACGAAGTTCTCGCGACTCCATGAGCCAAATTTCCGAACGTCTCCTGAAAAGCGCCAATCACGTGGGAGAATTGGCTTCCGGCAGCTTGCTGATCAAGCACAATGCCTATTACCCGTGGTTTATGATTGTGCCCCATGGCGAGTTCAAAGAATTGATCGATCTTCCCCGGGATCTGCAACTTGCCTTACTCGACGATATGAATTGCCTCTCACGATTCATTCTCAGTCAGCTTCCGGAATTTCAGAAAGTGAATCTTGGAGCCATTGGCAATGTGGTTCCCCAGTTTCACCTTCATGTTGTTGGCCGCCATGAAAATGATCCAGCCTGGCCAGGTCCGGTTTGGGGACATCCGGAGAAACGAGCGTATGCAGAGCAGGAGCTGGAAAGGCTGGTGAACCAGTTGGAAACCCATCTTCCCGGCTTCAAACCCGTCTGATGGACAATGAACCGAATTTCCGCTGATGTAGGGCGACGGTTTATTCGTCCTTGTCCAGATACTCAAGCTCCTTTCGCATCACCCGGCCGACCCGATGCTTGGCGAGATAGACTTGCGCACTAGTCACTCCAAGCTCTTTGCGGACTTCATCCACTTCCCAGCCTTTCACGACGTAGCAATAGAAAATCTGATATTGCTGAGGGGATACCTTGGCTTTGGTCCGTTTCAGAGCCATATCGGTCAGGTTTCCCTTCCATTCCCGTTCCCAAAGGTGGTCGAATCCGAAATTTGAGTTGTCCGGAATCATATCCATCGTTGCCGTGTTGCGATCGTCGTAGGCGTCTTTAGGCCGCCCCTGGTAGACTTCCTGCTGTTTCCGAGTTCGAAACTGGTCCGCTATCCTCCAGCGGGTCTGATTCATCAGCCAGGCTTTGAAGGAACCGCCATCCCGGGTGAAATTCTTCTTCTTCATGTTCTTCGCCACCCGAATAAACGTCTCCTGAACCACCTCATTGGCTTCTGTTTCGCTCAGGCCCGCTTTACAGGCGACTTTGAACACAAAGCTGGAATAGGTACGAAAAAACTCATCCCAGCTTGCCTGATCGTCCCAGTCCTTGAGCTTTTGAATCAAGGTCTTTCGCGTTGCCGGATAGTTGAAGCCTTTGGTCTTTTTCTTTCCCTCGGTTTCTTCCGTAGTTTCCTCTTCGACTTTGGCTTCCGGTTCTTTCTCTTCTTCGCTCAAAACTTGGAGTGCGGGGTTTGCGGATTAGAGGAACTTGATGGATTACTGCTCAAATGTCACCGGATTCTTGTTATCCAGTGTAGCGGAGTCCACTGCAAACGCAGGGACTTTTTTGAATTTGGAATCCGAAAGAATCTGGCGAGACTGATTTGATGAGCAAGATCGTTGTCCTGATGGGAGTTTCCGGCTGTGGGAAGAGCACAATAGGCGAAATCTTGGCTGGCTGGACCAACGGTGCCTATTTTGACGGCGATAACTACCATCCGGAAGCGAATGTCGAGAAAATGGGAGCAGGAATTCCTCTCACCGATGAAGATCGCGTTGGTTGGTTTGAGGCGTTGGGTCGATTGATTTCTCAGCGTTTGCCCAGCGACGAGTGGACCTTTGTCGCGTGTTCGGCGCTTCGTCGCCGCTACCGGGATCGTCTTCGCCAGGATGCTCCCGATTTACGCTTCGTCTGGCTGGAAGGCTCGTTTGAGTTGATTGAGAGCCGAATGCAGGCACGCGAAGGCCACTACATGCCCGCCAGCTTGCTGAAAAGTCAGTTTGAAGCCCTGGAGCTACCCGATGACGACGAGCGCATACCTTCGGTATCGATTGAATTTGAGCCGCGGGTTATTGCGGAAAAAGTCGCTCAAGCCCTTAGTCTTTCGGTTCCAGAGCCGAAGTGCTGACAAAGGCCTGAACGCCTCCCTTGGACTCAACCAAAAGGTAGCTGCCCGAGTCCTCAAGTAAGTTCACTTCCGTTCCGGCTTCGAACGTTCCATCAGGTGGGCGAGCTTGCTGAGGCCCACCAAGGTAGTATTCCGTCGGAAATTTCACCACATGGCTGAACGTTGGAGTCGCCGACGCCGGAGCAGGGGGAGCAGCGTCTTCACAACTACTCAGAAGCCCTGCAACCAGAAAAAAGCAGAGAAGAGAAAAAAGGGTTTTCATGGCAGGAAGAGACGATTTTCGAGTCGTTAGACGACATTGCACATAGCTTTTGCGCCTCCGAGGTTTTGGGGATAAGGAGGCGCTCACACGAATGAGCGACCAGACCAAAGCCCGCAGGAAGAACTATCGGATCGGTAAGGTTGCTGCGGCTTTTTTATACCTCGTCACCATGACCATGCGGGTCAAGGTGCATGATCATTGCGGGTTTCTGTCAAAGCGTCCGGATCACCCGATCATTCACGCAGTCTGGCATAACAGCATCTTCTCCTGGCCCTATGCCTATCGGAAGCATTGGCCGGACAGAACCGGAGCCGCTCTGACCAGTGCAAGTAAGGACGGGGAGATCGTGGCTGGCGCTTTGGAGAGTTTTGGAATCGCACCGGTGAGAGGCTCCAATTCAAGGAGAGGGGCTGCCGCAATCATCGAACTCAAAAAGTGGCTGAAGGACGGCTACGACATCGCGATTACTCCGGATGGCCCCCGTGGCCCCGTGGAAAAACTTCAGCCCGGGATTGTCGTTTTGGCGCAGAAGAGTGGCGCCACCATCATGCCTTTTCGGATCGAGTATCAAAATCCCTGGCGGCTGAAAACCTGGGACAAATTTCAAATCCCCAAGCCGTTCTCAAGAGCCGACGTTCATCTCGAACCCTACATCACCGTTCCAGAAAAGCTTACCGAGGATGAATTTGAAGCGGAACGCCTCAAAATCGAGGAAGCATTGGGCTGCAGTGAGAGCTAGGGAGCGTTCGAAAACCACGGGCGAACCTCACCGCGAGGATTTTTGGGCCGCAACAAGGCGCGATTGTGCGGAGATGAGTTTCCTCACAGAGCGCAAGCGCAACGCAGTTGCGGCCCAAAAAGACCGCGTCTTTCTCCCGCGCATCAGCGCCACTGACTTGAAAGGCTAAAAATCAGTGCGCGGTCGGCCGTGGTTTTCGAACGCTCCCTAGTTTATCAGCCAGGGGCCAAGGTCCTTTTTCGCGTCGTCGGTCGCTTCGATCCAGAAGCGTCGATGCACAAGAATGACCGTTTCAGATCCGTCATTGGTATGAACTCGCAAGCGCAGAGGAGAGTGACCCCGATGGCGTTCAGCGATCGCTTTGATTCGCTTCAAATCTTCAACCTGATCGGTGTTGGAATCGATCACCAGTTCGATCGGCTCGATCGGAACCTGAACCGTTTCCTTTTCGAATTCCGCAGGATCGAATGGAATGGCCTCCAGAGGCGAAATTTCCTGTGCATTGAGACGGCGAACCTCGTTGCGCCGATCAAATTCGATGTTGCCCTTGATCACGACCACATTGCCCTTCAGCAGGTCCTGGCTGCAAACGTTGTAGACATCGTTCCAGACTGGAATCTCTGTCGTGCCGGAGAAGTCTTCGACCATTAAAATCGCAAACGGTTTACCATCCTTCTTCGCATATTTCACCGCTGCTTCGGTGATCAATCCGGCAAACCGAACCGGACTCTTGCTCTCGGGAAGAGCGGGGATCTGGCTGAATTTCTTATACTTTCCAACCTTGAAAGACTTGCGATACAAATCGAGCGGGTGACCGGTCACGTAAAAGCCGAGGAGATCTTTTTCCGCGACCAACATCTCGTCTTGTGGCCATTCCTCGACCTCAACGACGGATTGCGAGGACGGAACGGAAGTTTCCGCGATTTCGTCCATCCCAAAGAGGGAACCCTGGCCGGAGCGCAGATCTTTCTGCGTGGTTGCGGCGGAGGCGACGACCTGATCGAGGCGATTGAACATCGCAGCCCGTTTTTCCTCTGAGAAATCAAAAGCCCCACACCGGATCAGACTTTCGAGGATTTTCTTGTTCACCGTCTTCGAGTCGAGGCGATTGCTGAAATCTTCCAGGCTCTTGAACTCACCGCTCTTTTCACGTTCCTCGACCGCCATTGCCATGGCCCCTTCTCCCACGTTTTTAATCGCTGCGATCCCGAAGCGGATGGCGCGTTTTGGCTGTCCCCACTCATCAATGCCTTTCTCCGGCGAAAATTTGAGACGACTGAGATTCACACTTGGTGGAAGAATGTCGATTCCCATCTTCTGACACTCGGCCACAAACACCGCGATCTTTTCGGTGTTATTGATCTCGTTCGAAAGCAGACCCGACATGAACTCTACGGGATAATTCGCTTTCAAATATGCAGTTTGATAGCTCACCAGCCCATACGCAGCCGAGTGAGACTTGTTGAACCCGTACTTCGCGAACTCCTGCAGGATGTCGAAGATCTGGTTCGCTAGCTTGGCTTCGATGTCGTTCACCTCTTTCGCGCCCTTCACGAACTTGACGCGCTCCTGTTCCATGATCTCGACCTTCTTTTTCCCCATTGCACGTCTCAGCAGGTCAGCCTGACCGAGGCTGTATCCGGCAAGGACGTTGGCGCATCGCTGGACTTGTTCTTGATAGATCAGGATTCCGTAGGTCTCCTTCGCGATCTCCTCAAACAAGGGATGCGGATAGTCCACCTGCTCTTTGCCTTTCTTCCGGGCGATGTAGCTGGGAATGAAGTCCATCGGTCCCGGGCGATAGAGCGCAATCAAGGCGATGATGTCGTCGATGGAGTTGACGTCGAACTGCTTACAAAGGTTGACCATGCCGCCAGATTCCAACTGGAACACTCCGCAGGTTTCGCCGCGATTGAGAAGGTCAAAGGTCGCTTGATCATCGAGCGGAATCGTTGCGATGTCGAAATCCGGCGTATGAACATGAATCAAATCGACGGCATCCTTGATCACGGTCAGGTTTTTCAACCCAAGGAAATCCATTTTCAACATGCCGAGGTCCGTCAACGGACTCATGGCGTATTGCGAGACGATCTCTCCCTCTTTGGCGCGAGTCAGGGCCATCAATTCGGTGAGATCGCGATCTCCTATCACCACTCCCGCAGCATGAACACCCGTTCCACGAGTCAGGCCTTCGAGCGATGTGGCATAGTCCCAAACCTGCTTGGTGGCGGCTTCATTTTCGAGAGCCTCCTTCAGTTCCGGATTTTTCTGACGCGCATCAGCCAAATTGATGTTCAACTCGTTCGGAATCATTTTCGCGAGCCGATCCGAGTCGGTAAAGCTCCAGCCCATGACCCGACCCACGTCTCTAACCACGCTTTTAGCGCCCAACGTTCCAAAGGTGATAATGTGAGAAACACAGCGCTCTCCATATTTTCTACGGACATAGTCGATCACTTCCATGCGGCGAGTCGGGCAGAAATCGACGTCGACATCAGGCGGTGAAACGCGTTCCGGGTTGAGGAATCGCTCGAAAATCAAACCAAATCGAATCGGGCAGATGTCGGTAATTTCCAATGCATAGGCCACGAGACTTCCGGCGGCGGAACCACGACCCGGACCGACGGGAATCCCGTTGTCTTTGGCCCATTTAATGAAGTCCCAGACAATCAGGAAGTAGGAAATGAATCCCATCTTCTCCATGATCCCAATTTCGTAATCCAACCGCTCCTGAAGGTCGTCATTGATCTCGTCTCCGTAGCGATTCACCAGTCCTTCCTGGCAAATTCGGCGGAAAAACTCCTCTGGTGGGCTCCCATCGGGTGCCGCAAAGCGCGGGTATTTCTCAATACTGGTTGCATCGAGTTCAATTTCGAGATCGCACATGTCTGCAATCATTCGGGAATTCGAAACGGCTTCCGGATAGTCTTTGAAGACTTCGCGCATTTCCTCCTCGCTCTTGAAATAGACCTCCTCCGAATACGTCATCCGGTTCTGATCCATCTCCAGTCGGTTCGTACCGATACAGATTAGGATATCATGCGCCTTATGATCGGCCCGATTCAAAAAATGACAGTCGTTTGCCGCCACCAGCTTGAGATCATACTCCTCGGCAAATTTCACCAATTGCGCGGTGCATTTGTGCTGCGCCTCCATCCCGTGATCATGAATCTCCAGAAAAAAGTGATCCTTGCCAAAAATGTCGATGAAGGACTCAACGCTCTCCCGCGCCTCGTCGATCATGTCATCCTGAATGAACTGATTGATTTCCCCGGTGATGCAGCCACTCAGCACGATCAATCCCTCCGCATACTGGGCCAACGTCTCCTTATCGACCCGTGGCTTGTAATAAAAGCCTTCCAAATGCCCCATCGAAACCAGCTTTGACAGATTCTCAAACCCCTTCGCGTTCTTGGCCAAAACAGTGAGGTGGGAGTTGCGGCGCTGGCCCACCTTCTTCGACTTCTGAGTCATCGGAATTCCGGGTGGCGTCAGATAGATTTCGCAGCCGATGATCGGTTTGATCCCGTTCTTTTTGGCTGCCTGATAAAAGTCGATCGCCCCGTAAAGGTTCCCGTGGTCCGTCATTGCCACCGCTGGCATCCCGAACTCTTTTGCCCGTGCCATTAGGTCCTTAATGCGGATTGCTCCATCCAGCGTCGAATACTCCGTGTGCAAGTGCAGGTGCACAAACTGAGCATCGAGCGTTGGTTCCTCGCTTTCGGAATTCGGAGCATCGTCAGCCATAACAAACCCATAAAATCACTCCCACTTTCCCGCCAGTAAAACATTTAATCTTCCCGAAAAACTTCTGAGTTCAATCGTTCCCCAGGGTTGGTAAGCTCGGAAAGCTCTGCTAGGCTGGGCAAATGAAGCGTTGGATGTGTTTACTGGTTCTTCTGATGGCGAGCCCCCTCGGCTGGGCGCAACAGTGGAGCGCTGGGGTGGATCGACCCGTTTCCGTGCCCGGTTTGGCCAGTCCGGTCGCGGTTCATGTGCCCTACAACTATTCGCCGGATCAAACGTGGCCCATCATCTTTCACTATCACACCAATGGAATGGGGCCGAATGTGCTGCTCCCCGCTTATTACACCAACGACGAGGACTTCATTCTCGTAGCCATGGTGCGTGAAGAGGGAGACATTTTTCTGCAGCAAGAGGCGTTCTGGCGGGAGGAATTTGGCAAGTTGGAAGCGGTCAGGTCGGAACTCATCAAGCAGGGACTGAAGGTGGATGGGAAACGAACCTACCTCGGCGGACTTGGTTTGGGCGGGTGGTATGCGAGCTATTTTGCCGACCTCGCGATGGAAGAACTGGCTGGAGTGTATGTGATGGCGGCTGGAACCTACACTGCGTCTAAATTGTCCCCGCGACCGGTTCGCAAGCGGACGCCGATCTATGTCGGAGTGGCGCAACTGGAAACCAATTACGCGTTCGCATTGAACGCCAAAGGCCATTTTAGGCAATTGGGCGCTCAGGTCACGTTTGAAGAATATCTGGCCGTGAATCATGTGATTCCCATGCCCCCCAACGGCCCTGCGGCTGAGCGTTTCCGCCAATGGCTGCAAATTGAGGCGAACCTACAGACGCCAGAAGAGGGGAGAAAGTTGGTGGGAGATTGGAAATCGTTGATTGAAGCCAAACTGGCGAAGTTGGAAACACCGCTGGATCAGTTTCTGCTGATAGAACATGTGGGCACGTTTCCGTTTTACCCTGCGTTACCGGCCGAAACTCGCGCCCAATGGAAAGCGAAGCTCGATGAGCTGATGTCGAGTCCTCAGCTGCGCGATGAAATGTCGGCCCGGCGCGAATACGCCAAACTGAACCATGAGGAGACGCTCGATTTCGCGATTCGGAACCGACGCCGGATCGCCTCGAACTACGCTTCGCTCTATCAAAAGTTTCCGGAGACGCACTACGGAGCCCGGGCCGGTATGGCGATGATCCGATTGCGAGATCCAATAGAGAATCCGGACCGTTGGACGTTTCAGAGTGAGGAGCAGAAGGAGCGATTCCTCGAAGAGGTGAAACGTCGCCCACTGCCGAGTCTTCCCCAAGGGAAGCTGATGGCGGAGATGGAGCGCATAGCGGATGTGTTCAATCTCAATCTATGAAGCAGGGGGATCGAATCGTCTTTGCGCTCTGGCCTTGTGTCGCCGTGTTTGTGGGACTTTGGAGGTACGAGTCTGCCTGGATGGCAATTGGTCTCTATCATATGGGGATTGCAGTTGGCGTGGTTTGGGATCGCCAGGTTCTACGGGAGCCCAGAAATGGGTGGCGCCGACTACCGGTGTTCGGCGGACTTCTGATTGGCGTCCTAACAGTTCCTACGGTGCTCATGTGTCTGCCATTGCTGGTGGGAATGAATCCTGAGGAAACCGGGATTGTTCTGGCAGACAAATTGGCGCAAACAGGACTGTCAGGAGCCGGGTATTGGATCTTTTTTGCGTATTTCGTGACGATTCATCCAGTCTTGGAAGAACTTGGTTGGCGCGGAGTCTTGGGGAGTCGGCGCAAAGGGCTGCATCTGCTCGATCTGGAATTTGCGATCTATCATCTCATTGTGTTGAACTTTTTCTTCCCAAGGGCATGGGCGTTGCTCGTGGTGACTTTGATAGTACTTACCGGATCCGCCTGGCTTTGGCGACAGATGATGACGAAGTTTGGCGGACTAGGCTCCGTGATCGTGTTCCATGCGGCAGC
>JBCDHN010000037.1:0-9866 GCA_038749915.1 Verrucomicrobiota bacterium
CGGTGACATTGCAGAAACCAAAGCGATCAAGCAGACCTTCGGGGAGCACGCAAAGAAGGGACTCGCCGTCAGTTCCACCAAATCGATGACCGGACATCTCCTGGGCGCGGCAGGCGGCGTCGAACTCGCCGCCTGCGTCTTGGCCATCAAGAATCAGGTGGCTCCACCGACCATTAATCTAGAAACTCCGGATCCCGAGTGCGACCTCGACTACGTTCCCAATGAAGCTCGCGAAATACCGATTACTTCGGCCCTCAACAACTCCTTTGGGTTTGGAGGCACCAATGCCACGCTGATCGTGTCCAAGTTCCTCGATTAGGGAGCGTTCGAAAAACATGGCGACCGCCCGTTTTTCGAACGCACCCTAATCGAGCCATCCAACGCGCAACTTAGCGCATCTTCTCAAAGCGCTTGGTCAGCAATTCGATACTCGACTTATTGCCGCTGGACTTCTGAGCCGCAGCCATCAAATTCTTCTCCAAGGTGTTTTTGGTAGGACGTTCGACCTCATAAAAGACACCAAACTTGCCTGGCCATGGTTCGTCAGCCAACTTGAAGGCCTTGTTTTGATCGGATACATCATGCCGTTTCCAGTCGTCCTCGCTGTCGTCGTCCTGCTTCTCATCAATCAGCTCAAACTTTCCGTCCTTCCGTGGATTCGCTTCATCGAAGGAGCCTTTGTAAAACACGACGCACTCGGACAAGACCTCAACCACGCTAAAGCCGGGATGATTGATCGCGCGCTCGAACATCGCCGTCATGTGCTTCACTTGAGCAGCATGCGTACGAGCGACAAAGGTTGCCCCGCTGGAGACCAACTTCTTCATCGGGTTGATCGGCTGATCGACCGCCCCGGTCGGATCGGTCTTTGACTTGAATCCGATCGGTGACGTGGGAGACGTCTGCTTTTTGGTTAGTCCATAGACGAAATTGTCCATGATCACATAGGTCAAATTGACGTTCTTCCTCGCGCAATGCTCGAGATGATTTCCACCAATCGAAAAACCATCCCCATCTCCTCCGAACACAAACACGTTCAAGTCAGGACGCGAGAGGCTAACGCCAGTGGCAAATGGAAGGGCACGACCGTGGATGAAGTGCACTCCGTGGCCGTTTACGAAGTAGGGAAATCGGGATGAGCAGCCAATGCCCGCAATCGTCGCAATCTTCTCGTGTGGAATCTGGAGCTTCTCCACCGTTTTGAAAAAGGAAGCGAGGACTGCGAAATCGCCACATCCCGGACACCAGGTTGGGTGGTCCGCTTTTAACGCTTTTTTCGTCAGCTCTGGTGCTTCGAATGGGGGGGCTTCCTTAATCTCGATCGTTGCCATGATAGTTGGGAAAATAAAAGGGGTTAGACTTCTTCAATGGCCAGATACTCATCGATTCCATCAATGATCTCACGGATTCGGAAAGTCAGGCCGTCCGTTTTGCAGATGCTTTGGATCTTGGGATTGCAAAACCGCGAACGCAGAAGAGTCGCAAGCTGGCCCTGGCCATAGAGCCCTTCGTCGTTCATTTCGACGACGAAAATGTGATTGAATCGATCGAAGATATCTCCCAAGCCGGGAGCCATCGGGTGGAGATGGCGAAGGTGAACCGCTCCCACTTTGTGATCGTCTTTTCTCAATCGATCAACCGCTTCCCGGATGGGTCCATAGGTTGATCCCCAACCGACCAGAAGAACCTCTCCGTCATTCACGCCATAGACCTCGGGCGGGGACAACTCTTTCTCCAAATCCTTCAGCTTGTCCCGGCGACGGGCCGTCATCTGCACATGAAGCTCAGGCTTGGCCGTTGGGTGCCCCCACTCGTCGTGTTCCAATCCGGTCACGACCGGATACTTTCCGGCATCAATCCGTTTCCCGGGAGGAGCATGCTTGGTAAATCCATCCAACGGGTAGGGTTTGAATTCGTCATCAACCGGCGTCAAATCCAGAACCGGATCAACCACCAGACTCTCAAGATCGGGTAGTTCGAAAGCCTCAATCCGGGTGGCGAGAGCCTGGTCGGAAAGCACAAAAACGGGAACGCTGTATTTCCGGGCAATCCGGGCAGCTTCGAGCGCGATGTAGAAGCAGTCCTCAACGTCCTGCGGAGCGAGCACCACTCGTGGCGTGTCACCATGGCTACCATAAATAGCCTGCATCAAATCGCTCTGCTCAACACTGGTGGGGAGACCGGTCGATGGGCCGCCACGCTGCACATTAATGACAATGAGAGGCAACTCAGCCATGGTTCCCCAACTCAGTGCTTCCATCTTCAGGGATAGGCCGGGTCCCGAGCTCCCGGTCACGGAGAGATGCCCTGAATAGGCAAATCCAAGCGCCATCGAGACCGCACCCAACTCATCCTCAGCCTGAATAAAGGTCCCACCATAGCGCGGCAATTCGACTCGTAGCCCTTCCATGATCGAAGACCATGGCGTGATGGGATAACCCGCACCGTAGCGAACTCCTGCAGCGATCAATCCCTGGGTGAGCGCCGTGTTTCCATCCGTCGCGACCCGGTGCTCCTCCTTGGAGTGACCCACCTTCATGTCGTAGGCTAACTTGAGAACATCTCCAAGCGGATAGGCAAAGCCCGCGTCAAAGGCCAACTCCGCGTTGCGAAGCACGGACTCATGCTTGCCACCGAACTGGCGGCGAATGATTTCCAACAGCTTCGCGCGATTGAGATTGAAAATGCTGCAGATCAACCCCAGCGCGAACATGTTCTTGCCACGATCTTTGGCCGAGCCTCCGATTGCTTCAACCGTGGCGCTTGTCAGCGGTACTCCGACGAAGGTAAACCTTGGATCACTTTCGTCTGGCTCCACGTGATCCGAATCGTAAAGACAGATCCCTCCTTCACGAAGAGAGTCAATGTGATCGTCGTAGCTGTGCTGATAAAAGGTTACGAGAAAGTCTGCCCTATCGCCGGAGCTGAGAACATCGCCAGAGGCCAGACGAACCTGAAAAATGGATGCTCCGCCCGAGATGGTTGCGGGGATCGTCATGTAGGTCATGACGTCCCGGTCACTACGCCCCGCCAGTTTTGCGAGCATCCCTCCTATACTCTGGATGCCGTCCTGAGAATCTCCAGCAAAACGAATGACTGCATCTTCAACTTGCTCGGTCTTCAGACCGGTATTGCCCGCGACAATCTGCTTGGTCGGAGCTGGGGGGGTGGCGACATCGCTCATGGGCGGGAATCAGCGTATTATTACGAAAAAATTACGGGCGGACGTGATTCATCTTCCAGCTTTTAAAACTTGGCAAGACGTTTTGGGGGCTTTTGACATGGCGTCATCCATCTGCAGATGTTGAATCATATTTCGACGAGACTCAGTGACCATAGCAGACCGCATCGAAGGACTGAAGAACTAATGATCCCAATGACAAGGATGCTCGCCCTGACATACCTCTCAACCGCTCTATTCTTCAGTCTTCGCTTCAAGGATGCGGCGAATCCGGCTCTTGTTGTCCGGGTGAGATGAAAACATGTAAGCCCAGGACGGCATCGCCCCCTTTTCCTCAAGGATTTCGAACAACGCTTCCGCCCCTTCAGTTTCACCGTAGACGGCTAACACACAACGTAGCCCGAACTCGTCAGCTCCCGACTCCTGGCCACGGGAATACTTGGCCAGCATCAATTCCGTGGGTCCACGGGTGAAGGATTGCAGGTCCGCACCAAAAATCAGTTGGACCCCAATGCCGAAACCCAGTTTTCTTCCCAGCCCCCGCAGATGATCGCGCTGCGCGAAATGTCCCAATTCGTGGGCAAGTACGAAGGCAATCGCAATCTCTTCATCCAGCGCGTTCAACAATCCTCGCGTGACTCCGATGCTTCCGCCGGGAACTGCAAAGGCATTTGGAGAAAGATCCTCCATGTAGAACAGCCTGTACTCAATCTGCGGAACCTCCTCGTAGCTTCTCAGCTTCTCGAGCACGGCTTCACACTTTGCGAATTTCTCTTTTTGCGAATCAGGAATTTTCGAGCCTTTGACCAGTTCACTATTTGCCCCTCCGAATAACTCCTGCTCGCGCTGGGGCGATACCCCGGAGACCACCACTTCAGTGATTCCTACGACCAAAAAATAAATGATTGTCAGAGTGAGTGCGACCAGAATGGCGAGGGTGACAACCTCCTTTAACATCCCCTTGTCTCCACCGCCACTGCTCGTCTCCGCAGCATCGCCAAGGTCTTTCTGGACGAACTTCATGTCGCGGACCGGGTGTCGTAGGAAACGGCATATTTCACCGCCGTGCCAAAGGCAAGAACCTCAACGCCGCCCATGGTGTTGCGCCGGTCGTGAACCGACGCGATGTTCGAAGTCACAATTCGCAGGTTTACGATAATGTGGCAGTCGGGTGCCTGCTCTTTCAAACGCAGGATCGCTTCGCGCTTGCCCCGGTCGAGCAGACTTTCGTACGACCTCACGTTTCCTCCAAAGATGTTCCGGAAGTTGGCGAGAATTCGTTTGAAGTGATCGAGGGAAACCACCACGGACGATGTGACCAGCCGGGAATCCAGCACGGACGCCTCCGGATCCCAGGTTGAAGTGGGCACTGCCGGGTAGTGATTGGTCGCCGTTTCCCGATCCCGGATGGAACGAAAATGGCGCTGCTCAAGATACCGACCAATGAACATCGCCATGATCGCGATGAAAATCGGGAACAGATAGATGATTAAGACACCAATCAGTTCTGCGGTAGAATCATCCATAAAAGACGTCGGTGTCGATTAGCCTATTGCCGGTGGAACCGGGATCGCCGGAACAGCAGCTCCTCCGCCAGGCTGGACCTGAACCGCCGTGCCATAAACATACAATTCAGCGGCTCCCTGGGTCACCGCTGAGGTCGAAAATCGGACATTGACGATCGCATTCGCTCCCAAAGACTGCGCCTGTTGCACCATCCGATTGACCGCCTCCTTCCTCGCATCTTCCAACAACTCCGTGTAGCCCTTCAGTTCTCCTCCCACGATGTTTTTGAGTCCTGCGGCGATGTCTTTCCCGACGTGTTTCGCTCGAACGGTGTTTCCTGAGACGAGCCCGAAGTGAGCGACAATTTGCTGCCCGGGGATGGATTCGATATTAGAAATCTGCATATAAGTGGTTTTCTCCTGCTTCGAGGCTGGACGTTATCTTAGCGTTAGGCAAGCAGCATTTTCTTGGTGCTTTTATGACCATCGGCGCCCCCACCGCTTTTAGTCTAACAAAGCGCTAGCAAAATTTTTCATAATTTCCGCAAATCAAGTCTTTCCTAAAATATCAACTGATGTTAATATTCTAATCGGTTCCCTTTCTCTGCTGCTTTCCCATGACTTTTACTCCTTCCATCGGCCAAAATCCGGATGACGACGAGGAACATGACGAGTGTTTCCTCCCCAGTCAGCCGGACCAGTTTCAACCCGAAGTCCACACCCTTCGCGCGAATGCGTTGGCAGCGCCACATTCGGAGGTCTACGAGGACGAGCTGGGCCTCCACCGCAGTCAAGAGCCCCAAGCAGCTTCCTTTCAGCGCAAGGTTCACCACGCGCAGCACGAATTGAATAGCCTGCGTCTTCAGCGGGACCAGGTCGCCCACGAAAAGCAAAAGTGGCAGCAAATTCACGATCGCCGCTCAAAATTCCAAGAAGAACGCCGCGATCTGATGGACCGCCTTTCCCGTTCAATCGTCGAATACGAGGAGGGAGCCAACCAGGCAGTCCGCCAGGCCGAAGCCATGAATTTGGCCGCTGAGTCTTTTCGACGCCATTTGGCAGTAATTGAGACCATCCATCCCGAGAATTGGAACGATGAGGAAATCCATCTGGAGCTGAGCCGAGCCCAATCCATCATGGATGAAGCTCAGGAGGATTACAGTTCAGCAGTAGACAAAATTGCAGGGTTGAATTCCAAAGGACTTGGCTCACTCGCAAATTCGAAGCTCGCCGGAACCTACGTTCAATCGCTTCGCTCAGGGATCTTCTCGTGGCTGCCTCTCCTGATCCTGGGAATTGTCGCCGCGGTCCTGATTGCCACCGCTCTCAGTCAATGAATTCCCGGCAGAAGATCACCGAACTCGAGCAGGCCGAACATCGGCTGAACGCTCGCATTGAAGCGCTCGAAAAGGTCGTTTCCCAGCCGAAAGAGCCACCCCATCATCGTTCTGCAATGACCTCACGCCCGAGCCAAAAATCCGTTTCTCAAGCTGAACGTGAGCATTTCAGACAGTTCCTGATGTTGATTTGCATCCTCATCGGCGTGGCTCTCTGGATGCTGTATCTCGCGACCTAGTCCTGATAGATTTCCGAGTGGGAGTGGGTGTAGGGGCTTGAAAATGCCTCACTCACTGTTCGTCTTTTCCCTCGTATTCTTCTGCGCACTCTCCGCAGGTTTCAGTTCTGAAAATTGGCCGGGTTGGCGGGGGCCACGCGGAGATGGATCGGTCATCGCCCCGAATCTGCCGGTCAAGTGGTCCCTTGAAGACGACGTGCGTTGGAAGGTTGAACTGCCTGGCAAAGGCCATTCCTCCCCCATCATCTGGGAAGACCGAATCTTTGTTGTTACCGCGATTGAAGAAACCCGGGAACGAGTCCTCCAGTGCCTCGATCGCACAACTGGGGAGGAAGTCTGGAGAAAGACCGTTTTGGAGGCTCCGTTCGAAGGGATTCATCGCCTCAACAGCCGAGCGTCAAGCACACCAGCGACGGATGGAAGACACGTCTACGTGAGCTTCCTGGACGAAGGAAACATGTTCATCGCAGCCTACGATTACCTGGGCAACCAAGTCTGGGTCGCTCGACCCGGCGTCTTCTCCAGCAAACACGGATACTGTTCCAGCCCCATTCTTTGGGATAACAAGGTGATCATCAACGGCGATCACGATGGTAATGCCTATATCGTGGCCCTCGATCGGCGGACGGGACAAACGCTCTGGAAAACCGATCGACCAAACAAGACCCGCAGCTATTGCACGCCCATCATCCGCACGATCGGCGATCGCAATCAGATGATTCTGAGTGGGAGCAAATCGGTAGCGAGCTTTGATCCGGACACTGGTCGACAGCACTGGGTTATGGATGGTCCCACCGAGCAATTTGTCGCCTCGCTGGTCTACAACGGGCGCTATCTGTTTCTCACGTGCGGCTTTCCCGAGCGACACATGATGGCCATTCGTCCGGACGGAAGTGGAAATGTGACCGACACCGCCATCGTGTGGCGGACAACCAAGGGAGCAAGCTATGTCCCGAGTCCAGTCTCGATTGGCGACTACTTTCTGGTCGTCGCCGACAACGGAGTGGCCAGCTGCTTTGAGGCCGATTCAGGCGAGCGGCTTTGGCAGGAACGGCTAATCGCGGACCAGGGCATTTCTCCGAAACACAGTGCATCGCTGCTCGCCGCAAACGGTCTTGCTTACTTTCTCTCTGATTCCGGCGTGATGACGGTAGTGCGTCCTGGCCCGTCTCTCGAGATTGTCGGAACGAGCTATCTCGATGAAGAGGCATATGCTTCACCCGCGGTTTACGACAATCAGCTTTTCGTCCGCGGACTTCAGCATTTGTTCTGCATCGGAAAAAAGTGATTCTGCATCGCGGTGAATTCCTCCAATTGCGCTTCCCAAATGCAGGAATCCTGTTTCAATGGCATCCGTGCCTGAATCCGTCGTCAGTCCTCTGCTCGAAATGCGGGGAATTTCCAAAACGTACCCTGGAGTTCGGGCCCTTCAGGAAGTCGATCTGAGTCTGGAAGAGGGAGAGGTTTTGGCGCTCCTTGGCGAAAACGGAGCCGGAAAGAGTACGCTGATCAAGGTGCTGGGAGGAGCCCACTTGCCGACATCAGGCGACGTCCTGCTCCGCGGAACATCGATCAACTTGAACTCCCCGACCATTTCCCAGGATGCCGGCATCGCCATCATCTACCAGGAATTCAATCTCGTCCCGGACATGACCGTTCAGGAAAACCTGTTCCTGGGTCGCGAAATCATCGGAAAATACAACCTGATTGACGAGCAAGCCGAGCGCACCAAAGCGCAGGCCTTGTTCAAACGCATTGGGATCGCTATTGATCCTGAAACGCGATGCAGGGATCTCACGGTGGCCCAGCAACAGATGTTCGAAATTGCGAAAGCCCTGCTGGTTGATGCCAAAATCCTGGTGTTGGACGAACCCACGGCGGCGTTGACGGAACAGGAGGTGAGTCGATTGCTCGAAATCATCGCCGAACTTCGCCGCGACGGAATTGGGATGATCTACATCAGTCACCGGCTCGATGAAATCTACCAAATCGCTGACCGGATCATTGTGCTGCGAGATGGGGCAACCGTGGGAGGAGGCAAGACCGAGGACATTGATCGAAACCGGCTCATTGAACTGATGGTCGGGCGCAGTCTGGAGAAGGAGTTTCCCAGCCGGTCAGCAACGCTCGGCGACGAACGACTGCGCGTCGAAAACCTGAATCGAGGTCAAGCCGTCCAAGAAGTTAGTTTCTCGGTGCGATCTGGCGAAGTGCTCGGCTTGGCAGGCTTGGTCGGGGCCGGCCGGACTGAAACCGCTCGACTCATCTTTGGCGCTGATCCCCTCGAATCCGGTCGCGTGCTGCTGGGAGGAGAAGAGACGCAGATCGACTCTCCCCGCGACGCGATCCGACAACGGATCTGCCTGCTTACCGAGGACCGCAAAGGACAGGGACTCGTCCTTTCCCACACGGTTCGGGAGAACTTCGGTCTGCCCAACCTCAAGGAATTTGAGAATCGGGTCTTTATCGACGGAGAAGCAGAAGCGAACGCCTTTGCCGACTACGTCAAAAGCCTTCAGATCAAGATTTCAAACCACGAGCAACTGGCCGGAAACCTCTCCGGCGGCAATCAGCAGAAGTCGTCCTCGCAAAGTGGCTGCAGCGAAACGCTGATATTTTGATCTTCGACGAGCCAACCCGGGGCATTGATGTCGGGGCCAAGTTCGAAATCTATCGCCTCATCAATACCTTGGTTGAGGATGGCAAAGCCGTCATCCTCATCAGCAGCGAACTTCCTGAAATTCTCGGGATGAGCGACCGCATTCTCGTGATGCACGAAGGCAAAATTCGCGGGGAAGTAACCGATGTGGCCAACGCAACCCAACACGACATTCTCAGCCTTGCGATCCATTCATGAAGCAGAAACTCTTCAACGACTATGGCATGGTTCTCGTGCTGATTGCGCTTTGCCTGCTTTTCAGTCTGGCAACGATTCGTAAACAAACGGGAGATGGGCCGACCGCCGCCAAAGAACTTGTCTCCGGTCTCGAACGTCATACCCAACCTGATGAGATCGCGATCATCGCCGGTGCCGCAAATACGGCTTCGGAGACGCTGGCGCAACGAGTCGCCAAAGAAGTTGAGGGAAACGCCGGTTTGAAGACTCAACTTGTGATCGGCACTCCGCGAGATCTGCGACTTGCGATCGAAGCAGTGCAGGCGGCGGATCAGAATCTCGGCGCGATCGCCATTGGCGGCGATGCTTCCAAGTGGAGGGTCCTTGAACAGATTCCGGAAAATTTTCCGGAGTTTGCCGAGGCAAAAATCATCGTCCCCAGTGAAGGATGGCAGTCCAACTTCCTCAAGGGCAGCAATCTGATCGCGGTCGTGGATCGCATCGTCGTCATTGCGGTCATCGCCATCGGAATGACCCTGGTGATCATCACGGGTGGCATTGATCTTTCGGTAGGGAGTCTGATCGCGCTTTCCGCGGTGACCAGCACCCTTGTTATGAAAAAGTTGGGTGGACTTGAAGCGCCTGCCGGAGTCGTGTTCATCGGATTTGCGGCAGGTGTAGCGGCTTGCGGCCTGATGGGTGCCGGAACCGGAGCGCTGATCGCCCAATTCAAAGTCGCCCCCTTTATCGTGACCCTGGGCGTGATGA
>JBCDHN010000038.1:0-9788 GCA_038749915.1 Verrucomicrobiota bacterium
ACGGACGCAAGCTCCTCAACCGCCGCCACTTTCTCGGACAGGCTGGTTTTTCAATGGGAGCTCTGGGGCTTTCCCAACTCCTTGCCAGCGAGAATCCGGCTGAATTCAGTGGGAAGGCGCCGATTCGTCCTGACATTGACCCAGACAATCCCTACGTCCCACGCAACGGACACTTCCAGACGCCGGCCAAGCAAGTGCTGGTGATTTTCTGCCCCGGTGCCGTCAGTCACGTCGATACCTTTGATTACAAACCTGCGCTGGCCCAGTATCATGGGAAAAAGCCTCCCGGAATGCCTGCGGTGACCTTTGAGGGCCCTACCGGGAATATTGCGAAGCCGTTTTGGGAGTTCAAACCCCGGGGCCAAAGCGGGAAGATGACCTCGGAACTTCTGCCGAATCTTGGGGCCATGGCGGACGACTTCTGCTTCCTGCATTCCCTTCATACGCAGACGAGCGCTCATCCCCAAGGGGAAAATTTTCTCCATACCGGATTCACCATGGAAGGGTTCCCTTCGTTCGGAGCGTGGGTAACGTATGCGCTGGGATCCACCAGCCAGGATTTGCCGGCCTTTGTCGCGATTAATGATCCGCGTGGCTTGGCCCGTTCCGGGAAGAACAACTTTGGCAACGGATTCCTTCCCGCCGCATTTCAGGGAACTGATTTCAACGCCAAGAATCCTCCCGCCAACCTGAGCCGGCCTGACGGCTTCAGCGCCAAGGATGACAAGGCCACGGTCGATCTTCTCAAGCGACTCAACAGCAAACATCTGGAGAAGTATCCTGACGACGCCAATCTCGCTGCGCGAATTGCCAGTTACGAATTGGCTGGTCAGATGCAGCTCTCGGTCCCGAACATGATGGATCTCTCAGCAGAGCCTGCTTCGATTCATAAAGAGTACGGAACCGAAAGTGGCACGGAATTGAAACGTGAATATGCCAAGAACTGTATTCTGGCTCGGCGCTTGATCGAGAAAGGGGTTCGTGTGGTCCAGCTGTTTAACGGCAGCGACCCGGCGGGTGGAAATGGCATCACCAACTGGGATTCCCATTCCAACATCTCCAACACGCATGCGATGCAAGCCGAGATCATGGATCAACCGACAGCTGCATTGATCCACGACCTGAAGCGCCGCGGATTGCTGGAAGATACGCTCGTGGTTTGGTGCACCGAATTCGGTCGCATGCCCTTCTTGCAAGGAAACGGCACGGGACGTGATCACAACCCCGATTCATTTACCTGCTTCCTCGCCGGAGCTGGAGTGAAGAAGGGTTTCAGTTATGGCGAGAGTGATGAGTTTGGATTCAAGGCCGCGGTCAGCCCGACTTCCGTCTACGATTTCAACGCCACCATCCTCCACCTCATGGGGCTGGATCACGAACGGCTCAGTTACTATCACAACGGGCTGGAGCGTCGACTTACCAATGTGCATGGTCACGTGATCAAGGACGTTCTCGCTTAAAAGTTCTGGTTGGCATTCGGAAAATGATTCAGAGACCGGGTGCCGAGTCAGCCAACCAGAAGTCGCCATTTTTTCATGGCCAAAGAAGTGGAATCGCGCTGAAATCAGAGCACTGATTCAAAAGCCAAAATGAAACCCGCACATTTTCTCAAAGTTGGGGTCGCCCTTGTTCTGGTGGCCGTCGTGTCGATTGCACAGCAAGAAGATTCCACGCCGATCAAGGCTCTGATGGTGACCGGAGAAGGCTACCACGACTACGAAAATCAGAAGACGATTATCAGTGAAGGTGTGAGCGCAAGAATGCCGGTGGAATGGACGATCATCCATGACAAGAGCGCAGCGCAGTGCAAGGAAAGCCTTGGAAAGGAAGGCTGGGCCGATGGCTATGACATCGTGGTTTACAACATTTGCCATGCGAAAGAGACAGACACTGATTTTATCGATTCTGTCGCTGCGGTTCACTATGCAGGAAAGCCGGCGGTCGCGATCCATTGCACGATGCATTCCTTTCATTGGAATGTGAAAGTCGATGAAGGACAGGAAAAGACCTGGTGCGAGTTTCTCGGGGTGAGCTCCAAAGGCCACGGGCCAAAGAAAGCAATTACGGTCGCGAAAACGGAGTCCGGCAACAGCCATCCGGTAACGGCAGATCTTCCCGAAGGCTGGACCACGCCTGAAGGTGAGCTTTACAATGTGCAAAAGGTTCTCGATGGCACCGACGTTCTCGCCTACGGAAGCAATGGGGTCGCAAAGGAGCCGCAGGCCTGCATTTGGGTCAACGTCTACGGTGAAGGCCGGGTCATGTCGACCACGATCGGGCACCACAACTCCACGATGCAGACGAAGGAATATCTCGATTTGATCGCCAACGGAATGAAGTGGGCCGTCGGAAGCTAGTGTTTCTGAAAATTCGCTCCATTTCGATCCGAAAAGCCGTTGTTCATGCTCTGGGCGGCGGCTTTGGTCGTTTTGAACAAATTCAACTCCGACATCACTAAGCGCAGCCTATGGCCCGCCTTTTTTTCCTTCCGCTTTTGCTGTTTCCTGCCCTGCTTTGGGCTCAACTCCCTGAAGAACTCGAATCAACCCGGTTTTCCGGTCCCGACGTCACCCCCTCACCAGCTTGTCTCGCTGCGGCTTCAACGGGAGAGGTGTTTGTTGGCGTCGACATGCTGGGTTCTCTCGGGAAAGGGCCTGGAATGGGCAAAATCATCCGCCTGATCGACGAGAATCAGGATGGCGTCGCGGATTCCCACACCGAGTATGCCAAGGTCGACAATCCACGGGGATTGATTCCGGTTGGGAACCAGCTCTTCGTTCTCCACACTGTCATTCCGGAGTCGACCGGCAAATTGACGGGAATGCATCTTTCCGTTTTTGAAGATAAGGATTGGGATGGTGTCGCCGATGGGCCTTACAAGATCCTGGTTAGCGATGTGAGCCCGCCCAAACACAACCAGGATCGTGGGGCGGATCACACGACCAACGGAATCCGCATGGGGATCGACGGTTGGATTTACATTGCGGTTGGCGACTTCGGGATCGTCGGCGCGAAAGGCACCGATGGCACGGAGCTGACGATGCTGGGGGGCGGCGTGGTCCGCGTTCGGCCCGATGGCAGCGAGCTGGAGGTTTACACCACCGGATTGCGCAACATCTACGACATCGCGATCGATCCGTTAATGAACATCTACACCCGGGGGAACACCAATGACGGCGGAGGCTGGAATGTGCGTTTCATTCATCACATTCAGTCGGCCCATTACGGCTACCCCATGCACTTCAAACATTTCACCGACGAGATTTTGCCGGCGCTGGAGGATTTGGGTGGTGGTTCAGGCACAGGGGCGATGTTCTTCCAGGAACCGGGCTGGCCCGAGCAGTTCAACAACCAGCCGATGATGTGCGATTGGGGGCGTAGCACCTTGTTCATTCACCGCCTGACACCGGATGGCGCGAGCTTCACCCAGGAACCGGAAGTGTTCCTCAAGGTCGGTCAGATCTCGGACGTCGATTGTGATGGTTCGTCCGTGCTCTACGCTTCAGCCTGGGATGGTGCGGGCTACAAGGGGTCTGCCGAAAAAGGCCATGTTCAGCGCTTTGTGCCGAAGGGCTGGAAGTACAAGCCGTTTCCAGATTTGGCAAAAGCCTCGGTCGCCGATTTGGTCGGCCTGATTGGATCCAACAGCGCCAAATCGCGTCTCCATGCCCAACAGGCCTTGATCCAGCGGGGTGACACGTCCGCGGCAAAAGATCTCCTCGCCATGGCGCAGAATGCAGGCGCGACTCTGGATTCCCGGGTTGCCGCGATCTTCACTTACAAGCAGTTGCTCGGCGAAAGCGCGAACGCGGGGCTTGTCAGTTTGGCATCCGATCCATCGGTCAGCGAATGGGCGATACGGGCAGCGACGGATCGCAAAACCCAGCTTGGCGGTTTGAGCACAGAGGTATTCGCTAACGGGCTCAACAGTTCCGACTCCCGCGTCCAGGTGGCGGCAGCGGTTGCGCTTGGCCGTCTCGGAGACAACTCCGCGGCCGAATCGTTGCTCGCCGTCGCGAACCCTCCGATCAAACCCCCGGAAGAGAAGACCCAGTTCGAGCCTCCCGTTTTCGTCAGCAAGATCATTAAGAAAGACCAAACTCAGGATATCGATATCGACCTCGAAGGATTCCACACCCTTCACCTTTACACCACCGATGGCGGCGACGGCAATGGGCTCGATCATAGCTCGTGGTTCGATCCGATTCTGGTGATGGAAGACGGCTCTGAAGTTCCGCTCATCAAGAAAGCCAAGCGGAAAGCCGCCAAAGCGGGCTGGGGCAAACTCAAGGACGGTAAATCTCCAACCGGTGCCGACTTGAAACGCCACGATGGTAGGCCAAGTCAAACCGGAATCGGAATCCATGCTCCTTCCTCAATGGTTTACAAACTGCCGGAAGGCGCCAAACGGTTCAAGGCGACCATCGGTCTGGCTGATACATCTGAGAAGGGTGGTTCGGTAAAGTTTGTCGTTCACCACACCACTCCACAGATCTCCGGAGCGCCAACCAAAGAAGGCCCTCACGCCAACCCCAACTCGGCGATCATTGTTCCTCACATTGCGGTCAGAGCCCTGACCGAACTCGATTCGGTGGAGGCTTGTCTCGGTGCTTTGGATGGTCCCAACCGTCAGGGCGCACTGTGGGCATTGAAATACCGCTTTGATCCAAAGGTCGTGGAAACAGTCCTCGCCCACGCCGAAAAGGCGCAGGGGACCCAACGTGAGGAGCTAACCGAACTGTTAGCACGCCTTTATCAACAGGAGAAACCTTATGACGGCTCCTGGTGGTGGGGAACGCGTCCCGATACCCGGGGCCCGTTTTATAATGGAGCAACCTGGGATGCCTCCGCTGGGATTGAGCAATTCCTGTTGGGCGAATACAAGGCAGCCAAGAGCGATCAAAAGCAGGCATTGGCCATTTTGAATGAGCGCTATCGAATGGCGTTGCCCGGTATCGAACCGGTTGCGATTGCGATGGAGGAAGCCGATGAACCGAAGGTTGACCTTACCAAAATTGCTGGGAAAGCTGGAGAAGTCGGGAAGATGTCGATCGAGGACGTCATGCTCGCGCTCGACACCCACAAAGGTGATCCCAAGAAAGGCGCTGCAGTCTTCACCTCCCAAGGCTGCGTTGCTTGTCACACCACCGAAGCCGGTCAGTCCCTGAAAGGGCCGCACATGGGTCAGGTCGGAGCCGTCTTGAATCGCGAACAAATCGCCGAGTCGATCCTCAAACCCAACGCCTCCATCTCCCAGGGCTTCGCCACCGTCATGATTTCAACCAAAGACGGGAAAGCAGTAACAGGCTTCATCACCGGCGAAACCAGCGACCAGTTGGAGTTGCGCGACATCGCCGGCCAAGTCCACAAAGTCAAAGCTACAGACGTCTCTCAGCGTCACGAACTCGAAATCTCCATGATGCCTCCCGGCCTTGCGAATGCTTTAAGCATGGACGATTTTGCTTCCTTGATTGCTTATCTGGCGAGCAAGAAAGGATGAAGGTGGGATGTGTCGCCGCTAACGGATACTTTGATTTGAATCAGGCCCTCCAGGCGCTGGATTTACTTAATGCTCCGCTGGTTTAACGGGAGCATTGCCGTGTTACCCCTTTTCGTAGTCGCTTCGGGTCATCAGCATCTGCCATTCTCCATCAGATTCCTTTTCCGTGGCGGTGAAGCCGCACTTGCGGTAGAAGGGTTCGGCTCCGCCTGGCTTCCGTTGGACACTGAGGTCGACAAATTCGACCGATGGGTCTGAGAAGAGTTCAGCGAGGAGCTTGGCCATCATTTGGGAACCAATCCCTTTTCCCTGATGTTCTTTCGCCACCATGAATCGCCAGATATAGCGATGGTCTTTTTCCGTCTCGACCGCGAAGAAGGCCACGGGCATCTGGTCAAGGTAGACTCCCCGGCAGTAGGATTCGGGGACCAGACTTACCTGTGCGACGGTGTAGAGATTATCGGCCACCAATCCTTTCTGCGCTTCCGACACTTCCAGCGCTACCAACTCCGACAGGTTTTTCAACGTGACTTCACGAAACTCGATCATTTTAGCCGAATGTCAGGGGTTAAAGGCCAGCTTGAATCAAACCTAACATGGAGTCAGGGGATGCTTGGCGCAACTGAAACCATGCCGATGAATCTGGCGTGAACGTTCGTCTAACAATCCCTTTTAGTCATTGTCTCTGGGCCCATTCCAAATCCATTGGCTCCGGTCCATACTTGGGTTGGGGCGGGGCATCCTGGCTCCGGTTTCCTTCCACCAAGCTTCGAGATCCAACATGAGTTCCCTCGTCTTCTCGGGCATCTCTCTGGCAAGGTTGCGGGCTTCTTTGGGATCTTTCCCAAGGTGATAAAGTTCGGTGCGCGAGCCGAGGACGAATTTCCCGGACAGGGTATGGGCTTTGGGAACGCAACCGGTCGGGTCGAGGAAATCACCGAAATAGTGGATCAACTTATAGTCACCTTTGCGGATCATGGAGCAGGGCGTCTTGGCAAAGGCGACGACATACTCAGGGTGATGGGAAAAAATGGCGTCGCGTTCGAGGTCGCCGGACTGGGTGAGAAGGGGAACAATGCTGGCTCCATCAAGGATCTGGTCCTGCATCATCTCTCCGTCCGCCAATTCCATGAACGTGGGGAAGAGATCGACAACGTGGACCGGAGTGGAGCAGACGGTTCCGGCAGGAACCTGGGAGGGCCACCGAATGATAAAGGGCACGCGAACTCCGCCCTCATAGAGTTGCCCCTTGCCGCCACGGAGCGGATCATTGCGCCAGACGCGGGTTAGCCCGCCGTTGTCCGACAGAAAGAGAACGAGCGTGTGGTCGGCAATCTTCAGCTTATCCAGCTTGTCCATTACCCGGCCAACGGAAGCGTCGAGGTATTCGATCATGGCGATGTACTCCGCTGCAACACGTTCCGAGAAGACGCCGTCGGGATCGCTACTGCGCTTGAAACCGCGGTCAAGGGCGCGCTCCGTAGCCGCTTGAGGAACGTCGAAGGGCGTGTGTGGTGAATGGTGGGCGAGATAGGCAACAAACGGCTCTTGTTGCTGCTGTTCGATGAACTGGATCATGTCATCGGTGATCGCGGTGACATATTTGTCCTCCCGATTTGGGCTCGCCGGTCCAATCCAACTGAAGCCGTAGTTCCGGAAGGCCGTGATTCCGGATTTTGCAAAGGCGGTACGCGTATTTCGAGGATTGCCGCCAAGGTGCATCTTGCCGCTCATGCCGGTGGTGTAGCCGGCATCTCGGAGCATTTCGAACAGGGTATAGAAATCAGGACTCAGAGCCATAGGACGTCCTGGAGAAATCATCGGAGCATAGTCAGGCGAGGCGGTTTCGACCGAGGTGAGACCGGTGCGGGCGCCATACTGGCCGGAAAACATTGCTGCTCTCGTGGGCAGACACTGGGACAAGGCGTAGGCATCCGTAAACCGCATTCCTTCGGCCGCAAGCCGGTCGAGGTGAGGGGTTCTAACCAGCTCGCTACCGTAACAGCCAAGGGCATTCCAGCCGAGGTCGTCGGCCAAAATGATGACGATGTTGGGAGGTTGTTCTGCGGTCTCGCCCAGCAGGGGAAAGGTGCATAACGCAGCCAACAAAAGGGAGTAACGAGGTTTCATCCTACCTCCCTTCGAATGGAACGAGGGCGACTTCAACTGGTTGCTTGCGGTGAACGATTGGGAGACTCACTCCCATCGCGTTCCGGCAACCAGCGTCCTCCAGTTCTCCGGGCATTGGTGCGCCACCATGAACACCGCTCCGCCTTCGTTTTGGTAAACATCGACGTTGAAGGCATAGCCTTCCTTGGCGGGGCAATCCACGCTGATTTTGCCGTTGGTTCCTGATGCCCAAACGGTCATAGGGCTGTTGTAGTGTCCGACATGAGACACCACTTTTTTGTAGGGCCCTTCTGCTCCCTTCGTCTCGTAAATCTCAAGATGCGGTGCCGACGTGAGACGTTCCAATATCGTTTCACGCCCTAACAGCGGTTCTTCCATCTTTTGCGAACAAGCCGAGGCGAAAAAGGCAAACACAGCAAGACAGAGTCCTCCGAATGAGTTTGGTTTCATCTTCATAGTTTGGCGACTGATTTTGGTTGGGTGTCCAATCGTTGGGGTCCCACTATTTAAACTCGTAGAGATGGGCATCGATCCGGTGAAGCACTGTAAACCTGTCTGAAGCGATTTGTCGTAAATGTTTGTCGTGTGCCACATCGAATTGGGCGACTTCTTCGGCAGTCAACGTAGCGCCAATGCCGCGGCAGGCTCGGATGCGACCACGCCACGTCTCTCTGGTAAACGAAATTGGCTCGTCATAATAGAACATTGCCCGAAGGTTGCACACGGATTCTGCCCACTTCGGGAAGGGTGGAATAACGCCGGGCCAATCCGCCGCGCTCCACTCAGGATTGAACTTCAATACGAGCTCCTCGGAACGTCGAGCGATTTCGTCCAGCCGCGGGAGCCACGAAAAATGCGAGACCATCAACAAACCATCAGGCTTCAACACGCGCTTCAGCTCAGGGATCACCTTCTCCTTGTCGAAATAGAGCCAGCATTGATTTGCGGTTGCCACATCGAACCTGGCATCGCTCCAGGGTAAGTTCTCCGCTGAATGAACACTGAACTTCGCGGATAAATTGCCTTGCTGAGCAAGTTGGGTAGCAGTTGCGATTTGTTCAGCGGACTTGTCGATTCCGCAAACCTCGGATTGCTGTTGCGCAAACTGCCTCGCCAGCACGCCTGTCCCTGTGCCAAGGTCGAGAATGCTTTGTCCCTCAAGGCCGACTCCGAGTGCCGCAAGTTTGGCATAGAAACTCGGCGGTGGGCCCGGACGGAAGACAGAATAGTCATCCGAAGTCTTGCCCCAGTCGATGACCTTGCTGCCGTCATGTGATTTTAATCCGTGCATCGTGTTCAGTTCTTATTACGACCGTTTGCATCATTGCGCGCTTCTCAATCATTGCCGGTGATCTATGATGAAAGGGCTTGATCAGTATACTCTACCGCCAGCTCCATCTCCAATTCGTTGATCTCAGTTCCACGAGCGTTGGCGAAGCTGCGGGTCTCATTGATGACCTTGAACTGGCACTTCTCAAGCACCCGGATGGAAGCTGCGTGGTCACTGGCGACGCGAGCACGCATTGGGCGACGGGTATCAACAGTTTTCAGGAACCTCCTGAGGGTCTCGGTTGCGACTCCCTGTCCCCAGTAATTCCTTCCAATCCAGTAAGTGACTTCGGGGAGTCCAGACTCCTCGTAGCTGAGTACGCTGCCAAGAACCTCTTCACCGCAGGAGATTGTCCGGGTGATGACGCTTGGGGCAGCCAGAATTCTCTCCCAGTGTGCCAAAAACGCTTTCCGATCATCCGGATTGCTGGGAGTGAACGCAGCCATCTGCGTCGCGTCGGCATCGCGTTGAAACTCAAAAAACAACTCCAGATCGGACTCCACGACGTCGCGCAACTCAAGTGAACGAGTCGTTGACGATCCGCGAATGTTCACCATGTCAGCTTCCATCTTACTATTCCTTAGTAAACCATGGCGGAGGACAGCGCCAGAACCATAAACAACAATGGGTGAAGCTGGTCACACGCCCGATTCCCGGCGCCTTGATCACCCTGCCATAGGCCGCTTCCTTAGTCTGCAGTGGTAAACGTCCCTGCCCTCGGATTGGACTTCGGTGGCCCGCTTCATGATCTCGTATCCCTGCGACAAGTAGAACTTCAGTGCCCTCTTGTTTTCCTCAAAGACGTCGAGCCAAACCTCAAATTGTGGA